>DATNKQ010000459.1:0-21373 GCA_035603315.1 Thermoanaerobaculia bacterium | reverse complement strand
GTTCCCCGCCTGCAGCGCCGAGGCGAAGTCGTTAGGCTCGATGAGCAGCGTCTTCCGGTAATACTTGAGGGCCTGCGCGAATTCCCCGCGCTCGTAGTGGAGGTCGGCCAGCCGGCGATAGACCCAGGGGAAGCCGGGATCGGCCTGGACCGCCTTCTCATACCAGCTCCGCGCCCCCGCCTCGTCGCCGCGGAGGGCGGCGACCATCCCCAGGTTGCTGAGCGCCTCGACGAAGCTCGGAGTGATGGCCAGGGCCTGGCGGTAGGACTTCTCCGCCCCGTCGAGATCGCCTTCGACCATGCTGACCGCGCCCAGCATGGTGTAGACGCGCGACTGCTTGGGGTCGAGGGCGAGCGAGTGCAGGTACTCCTTCCTCGCGCCGGCCAGGTCGCCCTGGCGGAGAAGGGTCAGGGCCAGGATGTTGACCGCGGAGACGTTGGCGGGAGTGGCGGCCAGGATCTCGTGCAGGAGCTTCTCGGAGCCCGCCCAGTCCTTCAGCTGTGCCAGGTGGCGGGCCTCCTCGAGCTTGCCGTAGAGCACGATCCCGTCCTTGGGGTCGATGCCGCCCATGGCCTGGCGCTCGCCGCGCGGCGCCAGGTACCCCAATGCCTGGAGGCTCTGCAGGGTCTCGCGGTCCATCGGGCTCCTCTGCGCCGAGAGCGCCCGCCGGCGGCTGTCCGCGAGGACGCCGTCGAGGAGCACGTTCAGGCGGGAGCCGGCGCGCGCCTCCTGCGGGTAGAGGTTGGTCAGCTCGTGGGGATCGCGCCGCAGGTCGTAGACCTCCGGGCGCGGCGCCCGGATCCATTTCATGCCGCCCTGGCGGATGCCGTAGAGAGGGGCCATCCCGAACCCCACCTCGGAGAGCAGCGACTCCGAGTACTGGGGGAGGTCCGGCGGCTCGACGTCGCCGCGCAAGGCGGGCAGCAGGTCGATCCCCTGGGTCTCGCCGCCGCCCGGCAGGCCGAGGGCGGCGAGCACGGTGGGCACGATGTCGACCGAGCGCACGGGGCCGGCGTAGACCTTCCCCCGCGGCAGCCGGCGCGGGTAGCGGAGGAGGAGAGGCACCCGCACGGTGGCGTCGTAGATGAAGATGGCGTGCGTCTTCTCCTGGTGCTCGCCCAGGCTCTCGCCGTGATCGGCGGTGACGACGACGAGGGTGTCGTCGAGGATCCCCTGGCGCGCGAGCTCGTCGAGGACGCGGCCGACCGCCGCGTCGAGGACGGCGATCTCGGCGTCGTAGGTGGTGGGGTAGCGGATTCGCTCGGCGGCCTTGACGGTGTAGGGCTGGTGGGCGTCGAAGAGGTGCATCCAGACGAAGAAAGGCCGGCGGGGCGTCTCCTTCGCCCAGGCCGCCAGCCAGTCCACCACCCGCTCCGCCGTCTTCGGCCCGGGCCGGGAGCGGATCATGAACAGCTTGGGCTCGTCCTCCGCCCACAGGTCGTCGTCGTAGCCGTCGAAGCCCTGGGTGAGGTTGTAGCGCCGGTTCAGGACCAGGGCCGAGACCACCGCCTGGGTGCGGTAGCCCGCCCGCTTCAGCCGCTCGGCCAGGGTCACCGCGTCGTCGCCCAGGGCGTAGGAGCCGTTGTCGCGCACCCCGTGGGCGGGAGGGTAGAGCCCGGTCAGGATCGTCGAGTGCGAGGGGAGGGTGATGGGGGCGGCGGCCACGGCGTCGGCGCAGCGCACCCCCTCGGCCGCCAGGCGGTCGAGGCGCGGCGTATGGGCGGGCGAGTACCCGTAGCAGCCCAGGCGGTCGGCGCGGGTGGTGTCCAGGGTGACGAGGAGGACGTTGGCCGGGCGCCGCGCGCAGCCCGCGAGCGCCGTCCCGAGGAGGAGCGCCGCCAGCGCCGCCGGCGCCAGCCGGCGGCGGCCGAAACGTCTCGCCGGTAGAATCGGAAATCTGCTTGTGATATGAGTTTCCTCGTTCTGAACCATGGGGAGGATTCGTCGGGCGCGGGCGCCATTGTAGCCCGCCGGCCGGTAGCCAGCGGAACCTTTGCCGTGGTATAAAATTTATTGCCCTGTACCCTTGAAGCAACTGTTGGCGCGGCAGCCCGCCGCGAGCTCTTCCAGGAGGAGACGCATACTCATGAGACGGATCGTGGTCCTTTCGCTGCTCGGCCTGCTCACCGCCGGCCTCCTTTCCGCCGACGTCTCGATCATCGAGCGCAAGGCGCACAAGAGGCTCGACAAAGGGAAGCCCGGCCATCACCCCCATGGCCCCGGCGCCACCGGCTCCCAAAGCCTGATCGACTCCTCGGGCCTCAAGTACTTCATCAACACGGACATCACTTTCAGCACCTCCAGCTCGGCGTCGGGCGCTGCCTCGGAGGCCAGCTACACCGCTGCCGTGGCCGCCACGACGAGCGCGGGCGGCACCATGTCCTCGACCTTGAACGACGCCTTCGACGGCTATGAGGCGATGTGCGTCAGCCTGACGGGAGCCACCGGGCCATGCAGCACGGGCAGCGCGTCCTACACCATGTACAACAAGAACGGTCCGGCCACGACCGAGTGCTTGGGCTCTACCTCCGGCGTCAACCGCCAGGTGGTCTTTCCCGTCCAGGCGATCGGCGCCATCAACGCGCAGCGCAAGGTCTTCGTCCCCGACAACGACACCTTTGCCCGCTGGCTGAACTACTTCACCAACACCAGCGGCTCGCCGGTGACGCTCACCATGATCACCTCCAACAACCTGGGCTCGGACTCCAACACCAAGATCACTGGCAGCTCGAACGGCGACAACGTCGCCGACCTGACGGACACCTGGATCTCCTCCTTCCAGAACTACTCGGGGAACACCTCGTCGGACGTGCGCCTGGGCCACGTCCTCCAGGGGCCGGGCGCGTCAGTGCCGGTGAGCAACCTCTTCTTCGCCGACGGCAACGACCGCCCCTTCTGGGCCTACACCTTCACCCTGCAACCGGGCGAGACGAAGATCATCATGAACTTCGTCACCGGCCAGCCGAGCAAGGCGGCGGCAGGCACCAAGGCCGCCGAGCTGGTGGGCCTGCCACCCAACGCCCTGCAGTGCCTGTCGACGGCCGAGAAGGGCCAGATCGCCAACTTCCAGGCGGCGGCGCCGATCATCCAGGTCCCGACCCTGAGCGAGGTCGGGCTCGCGGCCCTCGGCCTGCTGCTGGCGGCGAGCGCCGTCGTCGTCCTGCGGCGGCGGTCGGCTATCTCGTAGGGAAACCTTTGGAACCGGGGGGCCGGGAGGCCCCCCGACCCTTCCTAGTGGCCGGGCGCCACCTCAATCAGGTTCGTCACGCTCTGGACGCCGTCGGTGCCGACGGCGAGCGCGGCCGCGCGGGCTCGCGCCTCCGGCGTGCCGACCGTCCCCTTGAGGGTCACCCGCCCATGGTCGCTCTCGACCTGGAGGTGGAAGGGGTTGATCTGGGCATCCGCGACCAGCTTGCCCTCGATCTTGGCGGTGATGGCGGCGTCGGAGAGCACCTGGCGGGCGGCGGGGCCGACCTTGTCGCCGACCTGACGGGCGCCTTCCTGGAGAGCTTGCCCCGCCTGGCGGGCGGCCGGCGCGAGCTTGTTCCCGAGGTCGCGGGCGGCCGGACCGACCTTCTCGCCGATCTGGCGGGCGTCCTGCGACAGCGCCTTCCCCGCCGCGTCGGCGCCGCGGGCAAGGTCCTGGCCCGCCTGGTCGAGGTTGCGCCTCGCCTGCTCGCCGTTCAGCTCGACATCGGTGCCCTGCGGTCCGCGCTCGACCTTGATGGCTTCCTGTCCCCCCGTCGATCCGCCGCCGCCGCCGCGGTCGCAGCCCACCGTCGCGAGCGCTGCGATGACGCAGATAGCGCAGAGGGTACACAGTGCCGGGGCCAGCCTTCTCGTCGTTCTCATCGTCGTCACCTCTCCCCGGGGGACGACGCAACTTCTATGCCATTCGCCCCGATCACCCGGGCGAGCGAGGCCGACTCCGACTCCGATTTGTGAGCCGGACAGTACCCCTGAGCACTTCTCTGTGTTAATGTCGTGCGGCTTCCAAGAGCTGCTTCAAAAGGATTGAGGTATCAGGATTTATTTGATTGCGACCGTTCGCGCGACGAGGGCTCCGCGCCCGTCCGCGGCCGCATCGAGGAGGACCTAGGGATGAGTTCCGAGATGCCCCGCCGAGCCAAGATCGTCCTCAGCTTCGCGCTGCTCCTCGCGGCCGGCGCGACCGCGGCCTTCGCCAACGCCGGCCCGCTCCAATTCTTCTCGCTCCCCCCGGGCTCTAGGCCCTGCCGGATCTACGACAGCCGGAACGACGCCCCCGGCCCCCTGGCGGGGGGGACGGCGACCAACGTCCCGATGACGGCAGTCCGCTGCAACGTGCCGACGACCGCCAAGGCGGTGGCGGTGAACGTCACCATCACCCAGGCGAGCGCGGACGGTTTTGTCATCGTCTACGGGGGGCCGACCGAGCCGCTGACGAGCAACGTCAACTTCCGCCAGGGCCAGACGAGGGCGAACAACGCGGTGGTGCAGCTCGCCGCGGACGGCTCGGTCACCATCGGCGTCCACATGACCGGCACGGTGCACGTCATCCTGGACGTCAGCGGCTACTTCCAGAGCGGCGGGCCGGTGCTGACGGCCGGCGGCGGGACCCCCACCTTCACCGAGGGCGGGCCACCCGTGGCGGTGGATCCCGGCATCACCGTCACCGACCTGACGAGCACCACGCTCGCCTCCGCGACGGTCACCATCACGAACCTCCTGGACAGCGGATCCGAGGTCCTGGCGGCCACCACGACGGGCACCTCGATCACGGCAAACTACGTGGCGCCGACGCTGACCCTTACCGGCGTCGACACGCTGGCGAACTACCAGACGGTGCTGCGCAGCGTCACCTACAGCAACAGCTCGCAGAACCCGAGCACGACGCCGCGCCACGTGGCGTTCTCGGCCAACGACGGGACCTCGAGCGGCAACACGGTGACGACGACGGTCGACGTCACGCCGGTCGACAACGCGCCGGCGCTGACCGCGGGCGGCGGCTCGCCGACCTTCACCGAGGGCGGCGGGCCGGTGGCGGTCGACCCCGGGATCACGGCCACCGACGTCGACAGCACGAACCTCGCGTCGGCCGTAGTGACCATCACCAACCTCTTGGACAGCGGCGCGGAGACGCTGGCGGCGAACACGGCGGGGACGTCGATCGTCGCCGTCTACTCGGCGCCGACGCTCACCTTGACGGGCTCGGACACGGTGGCGCACTACCAGCAGGTGCTGCGCAGCGTCACCTATAACAACAGCTCGCAGAACCCGACGACGACGGCGCGGGCGATCTCCTTCAAGGTCAACGACGGCACCCTCGACAGCAATGTCGTGACGACGTCGGTGGCTATCACGGCGGTGGACAACGCCCCGGTGCTGACGGCCGGCGGCGGCTCCCCCGCCTTCACCGAGGGCGGCGGCCCGGTGGCGGTCGACCCCCTGATTGCGGTCTCGGACGTCGACAGCACGAACCTCGCCTCGGCGACGGTGACGATCACCAACTTGCTCGACGCCGGCGCGGAGACGCTGGCGGCGAACACCGCGGGGACCTCGATCGTCGCCATCTACTCGGCGCCGACGCTGACCCTGACGGGCTCGGACACCCTGGCGCACTACCAGCAGGTGCTGCGCAGCGTCACCTACAACAACAGCTCACAGAACCCCTCGACGACGTCGCGGGTGATCTCCTTCGTCGCCAACGACGGTTCCCTCAACAGCAACACGGTGATGAAGTCGGTCAGCATCACGGCGGTCGACAACGCGCCGGTGCTGACGGCCGGCGGCGGCTCCCCCGCCTTCACCGAGGGCGGCGGGCCGGTGGCGGTGGATCCCGCGATCGCCGCCAGCGACGTCGACAGCCCGAACCTCGCCTCGGCGACGGTGACCATCACCAACCTCCTCGACTCCGGGGCCGAGACGCTGGCGGCGAACACCGCGGGCACCTCGATCGTCGCCATGTACACGGCGCCGACACTGACCCTGACCGGCGCGGACACGGTGGCGCACTACCAGCAGGTCCTGCGCAGCGTGACCTACGACAACAGCTCGATGAACCCCAACACCACGGCGCGCATGATCTCGTTCGTCGCCAACGACGGCTCCCTCAACAGCAACACGGTGATCAAGTCGGTGAGCGTCACGGCGGTCAACAACGCGCCGGTGCTGACGGCCGGCGGCGGCACTGCCGCCTTCACCGAGGGCGGCGGGCCGGTGACGGTGGATCCGGCGATCTCCGTCAGCGACGTCGACAGCCCGAACCTCGCCTCGGCGGCGGTGACGATCACCAACCTCCTCGATGCCGGCGCCGAGACGCTGGCGGCCAACACGGCGGGGACGTCGATCGTCGCCGTCTACTCGGCGCCGACGCTGACCTTGACCGGCGCGGACACGCAGGCGCACTACCAGCAGGTCCTGCGCAGCGTCACCTACAACAACAGCTCGCAGAATCCGTCGGCGACATCGCGGGTGATCTCCTTCACGGCCAACGACGGCGCGCTCAACAGCAACACGGTGACGACGACGGTGACGGTGACGCCCGTCGACAACGCGCCGGTGGCGGTCGACGATTCGGCGACGGTCGTCGAGGACTCGGGCGCCAACTCGATCGACGTGCTGGCCAACGACACGGACATCGACGGCGGACCGAAGAGCGTCGCCTCGGTGACCCAGCCCGCGAACGGCGCGGTGGTCATCACCGGCGGCGGCACGGGGGTGGACTACACGCCGAACGCCAATTACTGCGAGACCCACGTCACCACGGTGGCGCAATACCGGCTCGGCGAAAACGACGGCGGCGCCGTCAGCGGCAACGTCGGCAACGACCCCACGACCGCGTTGGTGGGCGGCATCGATCTCTCGCGCACGGGCAGCCCGACCTATACCGCGACGACGCCGGCCGCGATCACCAGCGCGCTCGCCGTGCACTTCGACGGCAGCAGCGACTTCTACGGGAACACGGCCAGCGTGGCCTCTACCGCCGTCGACAACTTCGGCATCGAGGCGTGGGCCAAGTCCGACGGCAGCACCGCCGGCAACGGCCTCATCGCCTACAACGGCAATCCCAGCCTGTCCGGGTGGGGGATCTTCCGCCAGGGTAACAAGTGGGGCTACATCTACGGCGCCGTCACCGGCGGCGCCACCGCCGTCGTCCAGCCCGGCGTCTGGACGCACCTCGCGCTCGTTCGCGACGGCGGCACGACGACGTTCTACGTCAACGGCTTCGCGGTCGGTACTCCGCTCCTGACACCGCCGAACGCCCCTTCGACCACGGGCGGCGGCGGCACCATGATCGGCGGCAACGCTTCGGGAATCGACCATTTCGACGGCGCGATCGACGAGGTGCGGATCTTCACCTTCGCCGCCGGCCAGTTCTCGCCGTCCGATCTCACCCTCTCCGGCTCGCCGACGCGGACCTCGCCCGACACCTTCACCTACTCGCTCTCGCCGGGCGGCTCGACGGCGACGGTTTCCGTCACGGTGACCTGCGTGGACGACCCGCCGGTGGCGGTCGACGACGCGGCGACGGTGACCGAGGGCGCCCCGGCGACGGCGATCGACGTGCTCATCAACGACACGGACATCGACGGCGGACCCCGCAGCGTCGCCTCCGTGACGCAGCCGACGAACGGCACGGTGGTGATCACCGGCGGCGGCACGGGCCTCACCTACCAGCCGAGCGCGGGCTACTGCAACAACCCGCCGGGGACGACGCCCGACACCTTCACCTATACGCTGGCGCCAGGCAGCTCGACGGCGACGGTGTCGGTGACGGTCACCTGCGTCAACCAGGCGCCGTCGTTCACCAAGGGGCCGGACCAGACGGTCCTCGAGGATGCCGGCCCGCAGACAGTGACCGGCTGGGCTACCGCCATCTCGCCCGGTCCGCCCAACGAGTCCGGCCAGACGGTGCACTTCAACGTCACCGGCAACACCAACCCGGGCCTGTTCTCGGCCGGCCCGGCGGTCTCGCCGGCGGGGACGCTGACCTTCACCCCGGCGGCCAACGCCAACGGCACGGCGACGATCACCATCAGGCTGCAGGACGACGGCGGCACCGCCAACGGCGGCCAGGACACCTCGGCGCCGCAGAGCTTCGTCATCAACGTAACGGCGGTCAACGACGCGCCGTCGTTCACCAAGGGGCCGGACCAGAGCGCCAACGACAACGTCGGCGCCGTTTCGGTTCCCGGGTGGGCGACCGCGATCTCGGCCGGACCGCCGGACGAGTCGGGGCAGACGCTCAACTTCGTCGTCACCGGCAACACCGACCCCAGCATCTTCGCGGCGGGACCGGCGGTTTCGGCCACCGGCACGTTGACGTACACGCCGGCCATCGTGCCCTTCGGCACCCACAGCTCGACGATCACCCTGACGCTCCACGACAACGGCGGCACCGCCAACGGCGGCGTCGACACCTCGGCGCCTCAGTCGTTCGTGGTCTCGATCACCCACGTGAACATCCCGCCGATGATCGTCGGCTCGCCCAAGGAGACCTTCGACACCGTCGGCGACACGCAGCTCGAGTTCAAGGCCGTGAAGGCGCTGTCGCCGTCGATCTTCGTCGCCGGCAACCTGGTGGCGAACTTCACCGACCCCGACAACGGCCCGAGCTCCCTGACGGCGGTCGCCGTCGTCGGCGGCGCCACCACCAACGGCGGCAAGGTGGACATCGCAACCAACGGCGAGTTCACCTTCACGCCGAAGGCCGGCGACCTCGCGGCGTCCGACTCCTTCCAGTACCAGATCACCGACGGCGCCGCGACGGTCACGAGGACGGTGACGGTCAACTTGAAGAGCCGCGTCTGGTACGTGAAGAACAACGCGGCGGGCGGCGGCCAGGGGCGCTCGAACGATCCCTTCAACACGCTGGCGGCGGCGCAGACCGCCTCGCTGGCGGGTGACTACATCTTCGTCTACGGCGGCGACGGCACCACCACCGGCCAGGCGGCGGGTATCACCCTCAAGGCCAACCAGAAATTCTACGGCGAGGCCTTCGGGCTGACGATCGCCAACACGATCAACGGCGTTGTCAACCCGACGCTCGTCCCGGCCAACGTCGCCAACCGGCCGAAGATCGACAACCCCGCCGCCGGCGGCAACGCCGTCTCGGTCCCCGACGTCGCGGGCGTCGAGGTGCGCGGCTTCAGCATCGCGGCCAATACCAACGCCGTCAACGTCACGACGACCGCCGCCAACAGCGGCGGCGCAACCGTCACCGACAACGTGATCACCGGGACGACCGCCGCCCTCGCGCAGGGCATCAAGTTCGCCGCCGGGGGCACGGGAACGATGACCGCGACGGTGCAGAACAACACCGTCACGGCGGTCGGCAACGCGATCGAGATCAAGCGCACGGCGGCGAGCGGCGCCAGCACGGTCGACGTCGACAACAACACCAGCCTCCTGTCGTCCGGCGCCTCGGGCCTCGTCATCGACGGCTCCGGCGGCGGCACGACGACGATCACCGGCTTCTCCGGCAACACGGTCCATCAGAACACCGCCGGCAGCGGCATCCTGGTCACCAGCGCCAAGTTCGACGCCGTCCCCGGCACCGCCGCCTACGACACCGTCTCCGGCGGCACGACGCTGATCGGCGTCTCGGGCAACGGCGTCGGCGGCAGCGGCATGGTGCTGTCCAGCGTGACCGGCGACCTCGCATTCACCAACTTCTCGGTCTTCGCCGACGGAGGCGCGGGCGTTTCGATCTCCGGGACAGGCGCCGTCAACACCGGCGCCGGCACCGGCACGCGGGTCACCGTGGGCGCCGGCGTGGCGACCGTCGAGGCCACTAACGGCCCGGCGGTCTCCGTCACCAACTCCACCCTCGACTTCCAGCTCGTGAGCGCCAAGAGCACCAACAGCGCCACCACGGGTGTCTCGCTCGACACCGTCTTCGGCACCTTCTCGGCGGGCTCCGGAAGCACGATCACCAACGCTACGGGGACCGACTTCAGCATCAACGCCGGCACCGCCGCCGTCACCTACAACGGCACCATCACCGACACCACCGGCCGCCTGGTCTCCGTCACCAGCGCGACCGGCGGCACGAAGTCCTTCACCGGCACCATCAGCGACACCGGCTCCGGCACGGGCACCGGCATCTTCCTCAACGCCAACACCGGCGCGACGATCAGCTTCACGAACACCCTGACGCTCTCGACCGGCTCGAGCAACGCCTTCACGGCGACGGGCGGCGGCACGGTGAGCTCCACCGATGCCAACAGCACGGTGGTCACAACCACGGGCACGGCGATCAACGTGGCGAACACGACGATCGGCGCCTCGGGCCTCAAGTTCAAGAAGGTCTCGGCTGGCACGGCGGCGTCCGGCCCAGCGAACGGCATCGTCGTAAACAACACCGGAACCGGAGTCCTCACAATCACAGGCGACGGCTCGACGAACTCCTGCAAGACCGGAACGACGACGTGCAGCGGCGGCACGATCCAGAAGACGACCGCCGACGGGATCTCGCTTACGAGCTCAAGGGTCAATCTCTCGCTGATGTGGATCAAGGACAACGCCAACAGCGGCATCAAGGGCACATCCGTTTCCGGCCTTACGCTGACCGACGTTCTGGTTCAGAACAACACGAACTCGACCGGTGAGCAGGCTGGCATCTTGCTCAACGATCTCAGCGATCCAAACTCCCAGATAACGAGAGCGGAGGTGAGCGGCTCGACGGAGGACAACGTCCGGATCCACAACTCGACAATGACGGGAACGGTCACCTTGAGCAACTGCACGATCAAGGACAACAGCACCGGGTCGGGTAACAACGGTGTCTTCTTCCAGACGAATACAACCGGCAACCTCACGGGCACGGTCCAAAACTCAACCCTCAGCGGCAACCGTACCATCGCGCTAAGCGCGGATTCTGGCGATGGCTCGACCTTGAACGCTACGTTCAAGACCAACACCATAACCGCCGGATCGCCGAACCAGGGCAACCAAGGCATCCAGGTCTCGCGGGCGTCGACCTCGACTCTGACGTTCGATGTGGACGGAAACACCGTCACGGGCATGATCAGCACGCTGATCAACGTCTTCAGCGGCAGCGGACCGGGCACGGCGACTGGTGACGTCAAGAACAACATCTGCACGGGTACCGGCGTCGGCGGAAATCAGGTCGGAATCCGGGTCTTCAACTCCGGAACCAGCGCCCTCGGCCAGGGAACGATCAACGCGAACGTTTCGAACAACACCGTCAGCAACATCGACAACGCGTACCCCATCATGGGCGAGTCTTCCAACTCATCCGGCAGCGGTGGGCAGTTGAAAATAGCGGTGACCGGCAATAACGCTTCGGTTGTCGCCGGCGGCACAGCTCTCGACTCGATCCGAGTCCAGGCTCGTAATACGAGCACGGTTTGCGCAAAGGTAAGCGGCAACACCACGAACAGCGGTGGGCCGGGCTTCTACGGTATCCAAGTCCGCCAAGCCAATACGTCGACCTTCGATCTCGAGGGTCTCACAATCGGCCCACAAGTGGAGCCGACTGTCCACAACTATTTGGTGTCACAGAACCCGGCAGCCGCAACGGTAAGTAGTGACGGAACCGTAACCGGAACGATCACCGGAGTTGCAACTGGCAGCTGCGGGATTACGCCGTAGGATCAGAAGAGTTGGAGCTCAATTTCAGGGAGGAGGTACAGAATGGCAGAACCGTTCCTGTCGGAGATCCGCATTATGTCCTTCGGCTTCCCGCCCAAGGGATGGGCGCTGTGCGACGGCCAGCTCCTGCCCATCAACCAGAACCAAGCACTCTTTTCGCTGCTTGGAACCACCTATGGAGGGGATGGCCGCGTGAATTTCGGGCTTCCCAATCTGCAGGGCCGCGCGCCGATCCACATGGGTAGCGCACACACCCTGGGGGAGAGGGGAGGCGAGCAAGGGCACACGCTCTCGATCAGCGAAATCCCGACCCACACGCACTCGGCCAAAGCATCGCCCCAGTCGGACAACACGAATGTCGCGATTCCTACAGGGAACTTTCTCGCCAGCCCACTGTCGCAGACGTACACCCCTTCTAGCGGCCTAGCGGCGATGAATCCGACGACCATCGCGAACGTCGGCGGCAGCCAGGCCCACCTGAACATGCAGCCGTTCCTGGTGCTGAACTTCTCGATCGCCCTGCAGGGCATTTTCCCGAGCCAGACTTAGAAAGGAGGACGAAGACATGGCACAACCATACGTTGGAGAGATCCGGATGTTCGCCGGCAACTTCGCCCCCGCGGGATGGATGTTCTGCGAAGGGCAGTTGCTTCCCATTTCCGAATACGAGACACTGTTCAACCTCATCGGCACCACCTACGGCGGCGACGGGCAGTCGACCTTCGCGCTGCCGGATCTTCGGGGTCGCATTCCTATTCACTTCGGTAACGGTTTCACGCTCGCCGAGACAGGCGGTGCGGAAACCATCACTTTGACGGTATCGCAGATTCCGGCGCACAGTCACGCCTTCCTGGCAAGCGGCAACAACGCCTCGACGACGAACGCGGCCGGCAACGTTGCGGCGACGACGCCCAACTACACACCCTACATTGCGGCGAACGCCAACACTCCGCTGAATGCCCAATCCGTCACTTCGACCGGTGGCAGCCAGCCGCACGACAACTTCCAGCCTTATCTCTGCGTCGACTTCATCATTTCGTTGTTTGGGATCTTCCCGTCCCAAACCTAGGAGAAAGCCATGGACCCTTTCGTCGCTGAGATCCGCATCTTCCCGTTCAACTTCGCGCCCAAGGGCTGGGCGTTCTGCGATGGACAGATTCTGCCGCTCTCCCAAAACACGGCGCTCTTTTCCCTGCTCGGCACCACGTACGGAGGTGACGGGAAATCCAACTTCGCTCTGCCCAACATGCAGGGCAATGCGCCCATGCATCCCGGGCAGGGGCCCGGCCTTTCGCTCCACGATCTCGGGGAAACCGGAGGAAGCGATACCGTGACGCTGCTCGAGTCGGAGATTCCTTCACATTCGCACGGCCTGATGGCTTCCAATCAACCGGGTGAAGATCCCCAGGCTGTGAGCGAGTCGTTCGCTCGTTCGGTCGGCGCCAATCTTTATCAAGCCAGCAACGCAAGCCTCGGCCTGATGTACGACGGGATCATCGCCCCCGCCGGCGGCGATCAACCGCACAACAACTTGCAGCCTTACCTGACGCTCAACTTCTGCATCGCGCTGCAAGGCGTTTACCCCCCTCGTACCTAGAGCTTTCCCCGGGGCCGGTCCTTGCGGCCGGCCCCGCGTTCCCTTCCATGGCCGTGACGCTCCGCCCCGCCGGGCCCGACGATCGCGAGCTCTTCCTGGCGGTCTATGCCAGCACGCGCGAGGAGGAGCTGGCGCAGGCGACCTGGGCGGAGGGGCAAAAGGAGGCCTTCCTGCGGCAGCAGTTCGAGGCCCAGGACCGCTTCTACCGCGAGAACTATCCGGGGGCCCTGTTCCAGGTGATCCTGCGGGACGGAGCTCCGGCCGGCCGCCTCTACGTCCACCACCGGGCGAACGAGATCCGGCTCATGGACATCGCGCTGCTCCCGGAGCATCGGAACGCCGGCATCGGCACCGCCCTCCTGGGCGACCTCTTCGCCGAAGCGACCGCGGCGCGGAAGTCGCTGACCATCCACGTCGAGAAGTTCAACCCTGCTCTTCGCCTCTACGAGCGGTTGGGCTTCCGGCAGATCGCCGACAAGGGCGTCTACGTCCTGATGGAATGGAAGCCGGAAGGCTCTAGTTGAAGACCGCCTCGTAGCGCATGGCGACCTCGTCGGCTCCCAGGGGGACGAGGAAGAGCTCGAAGGACCCCATCTCGGCATGCTCCAGGCGGTAGGTGCTCTGCGGCAGGTAGCGGTCGCGGGGGCCGCCGCGGAAGAGGAGGGAGAAGGGCTCCTGGCGGGGGCCGGCCACGGTCCCCAACCCCTTCACCTCGACGAGCTCCAGCTCCAGGGCGTCCGCCGCCCCCAGCGGAACGCGGAAGCGGCTGCCCAGGTGGGGCGAGAACGTGGACGGCGTGAACCCATCGAGCATCGTCTGCAGTCTCCCTGAAGAAGCTCGATTCTATCCGACCGCGCTACCTCTCCGTCGCAACGATTGAGGTTTAGTATTCGCGCCCCATCGCCCTACGCTACAATCGGGCGCGTCCCGGCGGCGCCCCCATGGAACCCTTCGCGACGAGACTCGTCATCCTCGCCTCCGGCCTCGGCACCCGCCTGGCGGCGGAGAGCGGAGGCCGGTCGAAGCTCTTCCTGGAGGTGGGCGGCAGGACGCTCCTCGACCGCCACCTCGAGCTCGCCCGCTACCTCGGCCTCGCTCCCCTGGTGGTGACCCGCCCCGAGCTCGCGGCCGACTTCCGGCGCGCGGGCGCCCCAGTCCTCGAAGAAGCGCGCCCCACCGGCATCCTCGCCACCCTCTACCACGCGCGCCATCTCCTCGGGCGGCCGTTCTGCTGGCTGGGAGGGGACATGCTCTTCGCCGATCCCGCGCCCTTGCGCGACTTGCTGGCCGCCCACCGGCAGCTCGGGAGCCGCTGCTCCTTCCTCTACTGCCGCGGCGACCGCTTCAAGGCCAAGGTCGCCTTCGCCCCGGCTCCGCGGGTGACGGTCACCCGGGAGGGCGCGCACGCGTTCAGCATCCCGAACTTCCTCGTCCAGTCTCCTGAGATGTTCCCCTACATGGCTGCCGATCCCAACGGCAACTTCCTGCAGGCGGCGATCGCCGCCGGGGAGCCCATCCTCTACCGCGAGTACGCCGGGCCAGTGTTCGAGATCGACACCCCCCGCGACCTCGCGGAGGCGCGGACGCACTTCGCGGGCTGCGAGCTCGCGGCGCGATGACCCTCGACATCCTCACGGCGGCCTCCGTCAACGGCATGATCACGGGGGGCCGGGGGCAGGTCAGCACCGATCTCATCTCCCGCCTGCGCACCCCGCCCGAGGTGCTGGAGGCCAAGCGGTCGATCCGCCGGCGCTACGACGCCGTGATGGTGGGCACCGGCACCGTGCTGGTCAACAATCCCACCCTCACCTCGCATGCTATGCCCGATCGGCCCGCCACCCGGGTCACCCTCGACCCGGCAGGGAAGATCCCTCCCCACTACCGCTTCCTCGACGGCTCGGCGCGGACGCTCGTGGGGGTCTCGGCGGCGACGCCCGTGGCCTACCTCGATCTCCTCGCGGAGCGGCGGATCGAGGCGGTCCCGGCCGGCGAGGAGAGGGTCGACCTCGCCCTTTTCCTGCGCGCCCTGGCCGGCCGCGGGATCGACAACCTCGTCGTCGAGGGCGGCGGCATCCTCAACCGGTCGCTCCTCGCGCTGGGCCTCGTCGACCACCTCCACCTGCTGCTCCTCCCGGCCGTCCTCGACGCCGGCTCGGTCAACCTCTTCGAGGGCGGCGCCGGCTCGCTCGCACGGCTCCGGCTCGAGAGCTGCGAGCCGCTGGGCGACTACGTCCTCCTGCGCTATGCGGTGGCGGCCTAGCTAGACGAAGAGGACGCTGTCCGGGTGCCGGGTGAGCACCAGGTAGAGGCCGGCGACGATGGTGTCCGCCACCGCGTCGGCGCGCGAGAACTCGGGGATCAGGAAGCGGTAGATGAGCTCGCTGGCCGGCAGGACGCCGGTCTCGATGTCGTGCAGGAGGAAGCGATAGACCCGGCGGCAGTAGGGGTACCCTTGCGTCCACTCCCGGACCGCGTGGATGTGCTGATAGTCCTGCGCCGCCTCCCACAACGACTTGTACCTGCCGACGAACGACAGCTCGGGGATCGACGTCGGCCGCCCCATGCGCTCGTAGTGCAGGGCCGACAGCTCGTAGCCCACGTGGATGAAGCGCTCCAGGCCGGCGACGTCGCGCTCGGTGGTGTTCTTGAGCACCTCGGCCGTGCGCGCCAGGATGGCCTCGACATCGTCGTGCCTCCCCGTGTCGAGGTACTCGAGGACCTGCGCGGCCACGAGCGGGATCAGGAGGATGATCTGCCCGTAGTTGACCTTGCCGCCCAGGCGGTTCCTGGCGCTCGCCGCCTGCGCCTCGTAGGCGAGATCGAAGATGCAGTCCGGTTGGCGGCCGGCCTCGAGGATGCGCTCGACGAGGTCGTAGAACGGCCAGCCGCTGTTGACGGCGGCGACGACGAAGTACTCGAGCTTGGTGCCGGGCGGCGGCTCCTCCGCCCGGTTGGTCGGGCCGTCCTTCCTCCCCAGCGGCGCCACGGCCTGGCTCAAGACGACGTTGCGGAGGATCTCGCGCCGGATGTCCATGTCGGCTCCGGCTACCTTACCCGCCGGCGGCTCCTCACAGATAGTCTCGCTTCGCCTTCGCGAGCACCTCCGGAGATCCCATCTGCTTGACGAGGGCGGCGAGCTTTTCGCCCACCTCCCCGCTCTCCAGCCTGCGCACGGCCAGCTCCACGCCCTCGGCGATCGACGGCGCGCGGCCCGCGAGGTAAAAAGCGAGGGCGCTGTTGAGCGCCACCAGGTCGCGCTTCGGACCCCGCTCCGCCCCGTGCGCGATGCGCACGAAGTCGCGCATTCCGCCGCCGGCGTCGGCCGGCTGGAGGGCCTCCTGCGGCACCGTCTTCAAACCCACCTGCTCGGGCTCGAGCACGAAGTCGACCTCCTCGCCGCCGAGGAACCCCATGACCCGCGTGGGGCTGGCGAGCGACACCTCGTCGAGGCCGTCGAAGCCGCGCACGACGAGGGCGCTCCGATAGCCCAGGCGGCGGAAGATGGCGGTGACCATCTCGAAGGAGTTGGAGCCGTTGAGGCCGAACATCCGGTAGGTGAAGCGCAAGGGGCTGAAGATCGGCGCCAGCATGTGGAAGGGGGTGCTGACGCCGACGCCCTTGGCCGCCAGGGTGAGGCCGAAGTGGACGAGGTTCTTGAGCTCCGGGCTGACGAAGAGCGGCGAGTAGAAGGCGACCCCCAGCGAGCGCAGGGCATGGGCGATCTGCGGCAGGGTGGCGGCGGGGACCTCGATGCCGACCGCGCGCATGGCGTCGGCGCTGCCGGCGACGCTCGTCACCCGAAAGAACGAGTGCTTGGCGATCGGCAGCCCGGGCTCGCCGACGACCAGCGAGGCCAGGGTCGAGACGTTGATCTTCTTGAGCCCGCTGCCGCCGGCGCTGGAGATGTCCATCAGGCCGGGCGGCAGGTCGACGTCGTAGGGGCCGGTCAGCGCGGCCATGGCGTCCAGCATGCCCATCATCTCGTCGATCGTCTCTCCCTTGCTCTGCGAGGCTACGGAGAAGGCGAGGATCTTGAAGCCCTCGTCGTCCTCCCGGAGGATCGTCTCCACCAGCTCGGCGCTCTCGGCGCGGGTGAGGTCCTGCCGCGCCATGAGCTTGCGGACAAGAAGGATGTCGGGCGTGATCATCGAAGCTCTCCCGGATCGGGCCGGCGCACGGCGGACCGCAGCGGCCGAGGAGAGGCCGCTGGCGCCTACTGATTGTTAGCAAATTCTACTCGATTGCCAGGGTCAGCGGCGGCGACCGGTGGAAGGGCAGACCGATCGACGAGCTCTGGACGAAGACGTAGTAGCTGCCCGGCCGGCCGGCGCCGAGGCGGGCCTCGTATACCCCCGGCTCGACCTGGACGGCCCCATAGCGCTCCTGCCGGTTGCCGGGGGGCTGGTAGGCCAACACCTGCACGTCCGCGAGGTCGCGCTTCGGGGCGCCCGTCACCGGGTCGCTGATGCGAAAGCGCAGGACCCAAGGCTCCCCCGCCCGCAGGGTGCGCGCGGCCAGCAGATACTCCACCTTCGGCGGCAGCGCCGCCTGGCGCTTCCGCGCCAAGGCGGGGTTGGGCTCGACGGCCACCGAGAAGCAGTGGACGATCCGCGGGTTGTCGAGGAAGAAGGCGACGTCGTAGGAACCGGGGTCGCGCAGCTTGGCGACCGTCTCGTAGGAGCCCGGCGCCTTCTCCTTGAGGCTGCGGTCGATGACCAGGACGGCGCGCGGCTGGCGGTCGAAGTCGGCGAAGCTGCCCATGGGGGCCGCCATCCCCTCCTGGTAGAAGTAGACCGCCTCGTCCGCCGGGTTGGCCACCAGGACCGCCTTCTCGCCGGGCGCCCGGACGATGCCGGCGGCCGGGCTCGGCCGCCTGCCCCTGCCGAAGGGCTTCTGCCCGCCGGGGAAGTCCATCACCGACACCGGCGTCCCCTCGCGGCCGATGGCCTTGAGCGGGATCATCAGCACCGTCTCGCTGTCGCGGTGGCGGACGTAGGCGAGGTCCTCCGAAAAGGTCACCTGGTCGGGACCCTTCTCGACCGCCGCCGTCTGCACGATGCGGTTGCTGGCGGCGTCCAAGATGTGCACCCGGTCGTGCGCCGGGTTGACCACGAAGGCGTAGCGGCCGCCGGGAGCGAAGGCGATCTGCCCCAGGCCGGGCTCGGCCTTCACCCGGGCGACGATGCGCGGGCCCGGCTCGCCGCCGGCCAGGTTACCGGCAGCGAGGGCGACGATCGTCCCGTCCTCGTGGCTGACGTAGGCCGCCGCGGCCTGCGAGGAGAAGGAGATCGAGACCGGGCCGGGGCCGGTAAGCACGTCACCGAGCTTGACCAGGCGGCGGACGTCGATCACCGTCACGGAACCGGCAGCCCCGTTGGTGACGAAGGCGTAAGCGCTGTCCGTGCTCCAGGCGATCTCGTGGGCGCCCTTGGTGAGGGCGATGCGCGCCGTGCGGACGAGCTTCGCGGGATCGAAGACGTCCACCGCTTCCTCGCCGAGGACCCACAGGTAGCCGCCGTCCGGCTGCAATCCCAGGCGACCGGGCCGCGGACCGGCGTCCAGGTTGGCGACCACCTGCCAGGAGGCGGTGTCCGCCACCGCCACCTGGCCGGCCTCCGGCATGGAGACGAAGAGCCGGCGCTTGTCGCCGGAGAGCGCCCAGTCCAGGCCCGGGCTCTTCAGGAAGACCATGGCGAGGAGCTTGGAGTCGCCGAAGCCGAAGAGGGGATCGACGACGGTGACCGTGGCGTCGTCGTTGAGGGTCAGGACGTAGTAGGTGTTGAGGTCGAGGTCGGGCTTGGAGAAGAGGCTCCCGGCCACCCATTCCTCGACCTTCTGCTGGCAGCCGCGGGCGCTGCTCTCGATCCCCGGGAAGACGCGGTCCATCCAGGCTGCCGGGCTGGCGCCGGCGAGCGGCGTGCCGCTCGCCGTGTCGGAGATCCGGAAGCGGACGACGACGTCCTCGCCCTCGCGCAGCGCCCCCTGCCGCCGGGGATCGACGGGCTGGATCTCCAGGTCGACGGCGATGCCCTGGCGGACGGCCCGCCGCGCGTCCGGCGCCGCCGCAGCCGCCGGGCTTGGAGGCGAGGCAGGAGCCGGCGGGCCGGCGGCAGCCGGCGCCGCTCCCGCGGCGAGACAGACGAGGGCGCCGAGAGCGAGGGCGAGCGCGGCGCCGGGCGAGAAGCTGCTGCTCCTCATCCCGGCGCCGGGAGGCTCGTCAAGGTTGGTAGAACGTCGGGCATACCTTCGGGTTCTTGGCGGGGTCGCCGTCGGTCACCCGGAAAATACCCCAGATGCCGGCCGAGAAGCGGTCCGCCGGGAACGACCGGTAGAGGTAGTCGCCGGGGACCTTGCCGGCGCCGCCGGCGCTGGCGATCACCAGGTCGTAGTGGTTGGTCGGCCCGTGCCCCATGCGCGAGCCCTTCCACTCCGAGACGGTGGGGCCCAGGGCCAGGTTGCCGTCCGGGCACTGGTTGTGGTCGGCGGCGATCACCTGTCCGGCCTCGAGGTTGGGCCGCGTCATCGGCGCCGCGCAGCTCGCCGGCTTGGTGCTGTAGGGCTCCTCGGCGAACGCATGGCCGTAGAGCTCGAAGACGTTGTTGGTGACCGCGCCGCCGGGGTGCAGCAGCCGGATGCGCGCCTGCTGCCCCTTCTCGGCGCAGAAGAGCGGCGTCTGGATGGGCACGTCCGGGCTGTAGCCGCACGCCCCGCCGTTGCAGACCGCCGCGTTCGACAGCACGCAGGAGACGCCCTGCGCTGAGGTCGAGCAGGTGCGGGACAGGGTGGCGAACGGGTTGAGCAGCTCGCTCTTCAGGTTGAAGCCGCCGAAACCGCTGCCGGCGGTGTCGTCCTGGAGGAAGAGCACGAACTCGCGGAAGGTCGTCTTGCCGTCGGCGAGCGTCACCGTCGCCGAGTCGCCGGAGGCGGGGTCGGTCTTCCAGGTGGCGCCCTCGGGCTCGACGACCAGGCCGGCGAACATCCCGTAGCCGTGGTGGTTCATGACGTCGGAGGGCAGCAGGTTGGCCGCCCCGAACTCGACCGGCACGTGCGGCTCGGCCCGCTTGGGGTCGATGTTGCCGGCGTACCAGTAGTAGGTCATCTTGCCCCCCGGCGGCGCCGTCTGCACGGGGTTCCAGCCGACGTTGTCGGCGTCGCTCTGGGCGACGTCGAAGGAGACCAGCTGCGGGTGGAGGCCGACGTTCTGCGACACCTTGGAGGCGGCGAAGAGGTCGCGGTCGGCCGCGCTGGTGCCGGCCACGGGGAGCTGGTTCGCGTTGGCGCCGCCGCCCATCGTCGTCGCGGAGCTGAGCTTGTTGACCAGGTTCACCTTGATGCAGTCGCCGGCCGCGGCGCGCAGGACCATCGGCTCGGCCTGGCCGGTCGCGATGTCGAAGCCGGGGGCGAACTGCGGCGGCGAGGCCTTGATGGCGTCGTAGTCCTTCTTGAGCAGATAGAGGATGGCGTTCTGCGTCGTCAGGTTGAGCTTGGTGTTGTAGGTCAGCGGCTTGCCGGAGGAGGCGAAAACGTCCGCTGCCGACGTCGCGATGACGGTGTAGCACTGGAGCGTATGGAGGCCGACCTTGGTTCCGCAATCGACGTTCATCAGCTTCGCCGGGCAGACCGGGATGGGCTGGTGCGCCGGCGCGACCCCCGGCAGCGGGAAGAGATCGGGTTGGTGCTTGTCGTAGGCGCGGAAGAGGCCCCAGTTACCGGACGCCTGCCCCTTGCGGGCGGCCGTCGACCGGTAGAGGTAGTCGCGCCACGGCTTGTCCGGCGTCTGCGGGTTCGGCTGCGACAGCGCCGGCGGCACCTGCAGCAGGAACTCGAAGTGCTCGGAGATGCCCATCGTCTGGGTGTTGCGCCAGCCGGAGTTGACGTTCGACGGCTCGAACAGCCACTTGAGGTCGTTGATGTTGAAGTTGTGCGGGTTCTGGTGGGCGCCGACGACGATGCGGACCTGGACGTCGTCGCCCGCATAGGCGCGGAGGAGCGGCGTGAAGGGGTCCTCCGGCTGCACGCCCGGGGTGAGCGGCTTGGTATAGGGCGGCGTCGCCGTCTCCCCCGGCAGCGTGCGGGGCTCGGACCGGTAGACGTAGGAGAGGTCCTGGGCGGTCGGCGCGCCGGTCGAGCTGAAGATGCGCGGGAAGATCGGCTCGTTGCGGTAGTTGAAGGAGAAGT
>DATNKQ010000444.1:0-4167 GCA_035603315.1 Thermoanaerobaculia bacterium | reverse complement strand
CAAATCGAATTTCAAGCTCTCCGCCGGCAAGGCGAATGCTTCCACCTCCAGACCCGCCAGCTTCACACCCGACGCAGGCATGTTCTGCAATACGAACATCACCTGGAACAGCGGATTGCGGCTCAGGTCGCGCTCCGGCCGCAGCTCCTCCACCAGCTTCTCGAACGGGAGGTCCTGGTGGGCGTAGGCGTCGAGCGTCGTCTCCCGCACCCGCCGCAGCAGCTCGGCGAAGGTAGGGTCGCCGGAGAGGTCGCCGCGCAGCACCAGGGTGTTGACGAAGAAGCCGATCAGCGCTTCCGTCTCCGCCCGGTTGCGGTTGGCGATCGGCGAGCCGACGACGACGTCCTCGGCCGACGTGTAGCGCGCGAGGAGGCTCTGGAAAGCGGCCAGGAGGGTCATGAAGAGGCTCACCCCATGGCGCCGTCCGAGATCCGCGAGGCTCCGCCGGAGGGCCGGCGGCAGGGTGAAGCGGAGGTTGCCGCCGCGGAAAGTCTGCAGGGCCGGCCGCGGCCGGTCGAGGGGGAGGTCGAGCACGGCGGGCGCGTCCGCGAGGCGTCCGCGCCAGTAGGCGAGCAGCTCCGCCAGCACCGGCCCCTGCAGCCACTCCCGCTGCCAGACGGCGAAGTCGGCGTACTGCACGGCGAGCGCGGGCAGCGGGGAGGGACGGCCCTCGCGGGCCGCGTCGTAGAGCGCCGCCAGCTCGCGCAGCAGCACCCCCATCGACCAGCCGTCGGCGACGATGTGATGGAGGGTGAGGAGGAGCACGTGCTCCTCGCCCGCCAGCCGCAAGAGGGCGGCGCGGAGGAGCGGACCGCGCGCCAGGTCGAAGGGCGCCCAGGCCGCCTGCGCGGCCGCCCGCCGCGCCGCGTCCGTCCTCCCGGCCGCGGGGAGGTCCCGCAAGTCGATCCCCGGGAGCGCCGGCAGCGTCAGGGCTGCATCCGGCGCGACGACCTGGACGACCTGCGCCGCTTGGCCCACTTGAGCCACTGCCGAGCTGACGCTCGCGAAGGTGGTGCGCAGCGCTTCGTGGCGCCGCACGAGCTCGCCGAGCGCCGCCGCCAGCGCGCTGACGTCGAGCCCGCCGTCCAGTTGGAGCGCCAGCGGCACGTTGTAGGACGACCCCTCGGTCCCCAGCTGATCGAGGAACCAGAGGCGCTCCTGGGCGAAGGAGGCGGGCAGCGGCTCCCGCCGCGGCCGCGCCACGAGCGGTGGCGCCGCCAGGCCGCGCTGCCGGCCCGCCTCGACGTGGGGCGCCAGCTCGGCGATCGTCGGCGCCTCGAAGAGCGTGCGCAGCGGCAGCTCCACCCCGCAGACCTCGCGGGTCCGCGAGACCACCTGGGTGGCGAGCAGCGAGTGCCCCCCGAGCGAGAAGAAGTTGTCGCGCACGGAGACGGCGTCGAGGCCCAGCACCGCCGACCAGATGCCGGCCAGCAGCTCCTCGACGGGGCTCCGCGGGGCGACGAAGGAACGTGACGAGGCATGCCGTCCCAGCTCCGGGGCCGGCAGCGCCCGGCGGTCCACCTTGCCGTTGGGGCTGAGCGGCAGGGCGTCGAGCGCCACGAAGGCGGAGGGCACCATGTGCTCCGGCAGCCGCGACCGCAGGTAGGTGCGGAGCTCCGGCGCCAGGTCCGCCCTGGCGCCGGCGTCGCGCGCCACGACGTAGGCCACCAGCCGCCGGTCGCCGGGCATGTCCTCGCGCGCCGCCACCACCGCGCCGCGGACGGCCGGGTGCTGCCCGAGATGGGCCTCGATCTCCCCCAGCTCGATGCGGAAGCCGCGCAGCTTGACCTGTCCGTCGATGCGGCCGAGGAACTCGAGGCGGCCGTCCGGCAGATGGCGGGCGAGGTCGCCGGTGCGGTAGAGGCGACCGCCGGGCTCGCCGCTCCAGGCGTCGGGGATGAACTTCTCGGCCGTCAGGTCGGGGCGGTCGAGGTAACCGCGGGCGAGCCCGTCGCCGCCGGCCAGGAGCTCTCCCGGCACCCCGATGGGGATCGGCAGGAAGGCGGCGTCGACGAGGAAGGCCCGCGTGTTGGCGATCGGCCGGCCGATGGGCACCGAGGCGGCGAAGCGCTGCGGTCCGCGCATCGGCTGGCAGCAGGTGAAGGTGGTGTTCTCGGTGGGGCCGTAGCCGTCGATGAGCACGGTCCCGGGGAGGCCGGCGAGCGCCCGCTCGACGTGGGGGAC
Organism: Thermoanaerobaculia bacterium; assembly: GCA_035603315.1. Taxonomy (GTDB): domain Bacteria; phylum Acidobacteriota; class Thermoanaerobaculia; order Multivoradales; family UBA5704; genus DATNKQ01. Next base: position 1,983 of record DATNKQ010000444.1, on the reverse strand, counting down.
GGAGAGGACGTCACCGCCGGCGAGGAGCTGCCGCACCCCCCGCAGGCTCGCGAGCTGCCCGTCCACCATCTGGTGGAAGAGGCCGGCGGTGAGCCAGAGCGTCGTGATCCCCTGCGCTTCGATGGCCGCTCCGAGCTCTGCGAGCGACGGCGCGTAGGCGGGGAAGACGACCAGCGGCGAGCCGTTCAGCAGGGCGCCCCAGATCTCCATCGTCGAGGCGTCGAAGGCGATCGGCGCCAGCTGGAGGACGCGCTCGGCGGCGGAGAACGCGGCGAAGTGGTTGTCCTTCACCAGGCGGACGACCGCGCGGTGGGTCACCGCCACCCCCTTGGGCGTCCCCGTCGAGCCCGAGGTGTACATCACGTAGGCGAGGTTGGCCGCCGCGGCGCCGCTCGCGGGCGCCCTAGCGATCTCGCGGCCGATGGCCTCCGCCTCACGGTCCAGGACGACCACCCGCACGCCGCGGGCGGCGAGGTCGGGCAGGGTTGCCACCTGGCTGGCGACGGTCACCACCACCGGCGCCGCGGCGTCCTCCAGCATGAAGGCGAGGCGGTCGCGCGGATAGGCGGGGTCGAGCGGCACGTAGGCGCCGCCGGCCTTCAGGATGCCCAGGATCGCCACCACCGCTTCGAGCGAGCGGTTGAGGCAGAGCCCGACCCGCACCTCCGGCCCGACGCCGAGACTCGCCAGGTGGCGGGCGAGGCGGTTGGCCCGGGCGTCGAGCTGGCGGTAGGTGAGGCTCAGGTCGCCGCAGACGAGCGCCGTCGCCGCCGGCGTGGCCCGCGCCTGGGCGGCAAAGAGCTGATGGATCGTCTTGTCGCGCGGGAAGTCGCTCGCGGTGTCGTTCCACTCCCCCAGGGTCTGGCGGCGCTCCGCGGCGCCCAGCAGATCGATCTCCGCGAGCGGACGCGCGGGATCGGCCGCCGCCTGCCGCAGCAGGGCCTCGAAGTGCCCCAGCAGGCGCAGCGGGGTGGCGGCGTCGAAGAGGTCGCGGTTGTACTCGACCTGCCCGCGCATGCCGCCGCCGGTTTCGCCGGACTCGATGAGCGCCAGGGTGAGGTCGAACTTGGCCCCCTCTCCCGCGACCTCGAAGAGGCTCAGCTCCAGCTCTCCCGCCGGCGGCGCCGGCAGGGGGGCGTTCTGCAGGATGAGCATCACCTGCACGAGCGGCGAGTAGGAGAGGGCGCGCTCCGGCTTCAGCTCCTCGACCAGCTTCTCGAAGGGGAGGTCCTGATGGGCGTAGGCCGCGAGCGTCAGCTCCTTCGTGCGCGCGAGCAAGGCGCCGAAGCCGGGGTCGCCGGAGAGGTCGGCGCGCAGCGCCAGGGTGTTGACGAAGAAGCCGATCAACCCTTCCGTCTCCGCCCGGGTGCGGTTGGCGATGGGCGTCCCCACCACGACGTCGGCGCTCCGGCTGTAGCGCGCGAGGAGGGCCTGGAAGGCGGCGAGGAGCGCCATGAAGAGGGTCGCCCCCTGGCGCTGGCAGAGGTCCCGGAGCGCCGCCGTCAGGCCCGCGGAGAGCTGGAACGCCGCCCGCCCGCCGCGGGTGCCGAGGAGCGCCGGCCGCGGCCGATCGGTCGGCAGCTCGAGGAGCGCCGGCGCGCCGGCCAGCCGCCCGCGCCAGTATTCGAGCTGCCCCGCCAGCACCTCGCCCGTCAGCCACTCGCGCTGCCAGCTCGCGAAGTCGGCGTACTGGATGGGGAGCTCCGACAGCGGCGACGGCCGGCCCGCCGCGAAAGCCGCGTAGAGCGTCGCCAGCTCGCCGACGAGCACCCCCATCGACCAGCCGTCGGAGACGATGTGGTGCAGGGTCACGAGGAGGAGATGCTCGCGCTCGCCGAGGACGACGAGCGCGACGCGCAGGAGCGGCCCACGCGCGAGGTCGAAGGGGACCCTGGCCCCCTGGCGGGCGATCCGCGCCGCCTCCGCGGCCGGCGCCGGCAGGCCGCGGAGGTCCACTTGGGGCAGCGCCGGAGCGACCGCCGG
>DATNKQ010000415.1:0-14788 GCA_035603315.1 Thermoanaerobaculia bacterium | reverse complement strand
AGGCAGGCGATCGCTTCCTGGACCAAGGTGCGGGCGAGCGAGTGGCTCTCGCCGAGATCGCTGTAGATCTCGGCCGCCTCGGCGAGGATCTCGATGGCGGCGTTGAAAGCGCGATTGAAGGTGTGGAGGGACGCCGTCTGCTCGAGAAGCCGGGCTCGCAGCGCCGGGTCGCCGGTGCCTGCCTGTAGAGCCTCCTGGGCGCTGGCCAGCGCCTTTTCGGCCTCCCGCAGCCGGCCCGCCACCCGCAACGAATTGCCGAACTGCCCCCAGGCCCGCGCCTGGAGATCGGCGAGCCTGGCCGGATTTCCGGTGGCTTGCGCCGTGCAGCAGAGGGCGGCCGTCTTCGCCAGATTCGCCCAGTGCACCATCGCCTCCGGGTCCTCGTAGCGCGTCCCGTGGCTCCGCTCGATCAATTCTCGGACCAGCTGTGGGCTGGCGAACCGGCTCTCGGATTGCAGGAGGTCTTCCTGCCTTTCGAGCGGCTGGCGCGTCAACTCGGCCAACAGATCCTTCGCGTCCTCACTTGGCATCGGCGGCACCGCCAGGAACTCGGAGACGGCCTGATCGGCCCTCGCGAAAGCCTCGTCGTAGTCATGCAGAGCGCGTGCAAACGAGGCTTCGGTCTCCAGGTCCTGGCTGCCCCCGGGGAGGTGCACCAGCCGGGTGAGCCGGTTCGCCGGCCACCCCATGATCCGCAGCTGATCGCAGCAGGCCGAGCAGGCGGCAAGGAGGTGGCGCACGATGCGCGCGTTGCGGTGCCGGTTGGGCCTGGACGCATGCAGGAGGCCCTCAAAATCCTCGAGAGTCGGGTGGTTCTTGTACATCGCGCACCTCCTTGAGCTCCCTCCAGCTATAGTGCCGCCGGTGCTGGCGGGAGCTCCTTTTCCTTGTTCGCCTAGAAGCCGAAGCACCCGCCGTTCGGATCGATGCAAGCTCCCGTTTCGGGTACTTTATGCCCCGTACCGCTGCCCGTGGTGCTTCCGGTCCCCGAGGCCGCGGCTTGAGTGTGAGCACGCGACGCCGGGCGGGTGGTGACCCGGAGGCCGAGAAGGCCTTGCAACCAGGTCCAGGCGGCTCCCATCGCGCTGGCGGATGGTTGGCTGACCGGCCTCGCGCCAGCGAGAGCTTTGGCATTCGCAACCGGGACGAACAGCAGCATCAGAGCGACAACTACACACACAGCAGACAGGCGACGAGCAGACACTCCAAACATGGACAGACCCTCCAGAAGCGGGACACCATCAAGCCCCCACTGGCTCAGGCGCCCGCGAATTCAGGAAATCGAAAATCAGTAAATAAATTGCAGTCTCGACAGTAAAGTGCAGACGCCATCCCAGACCGGGACATCGAAATGACCGAAATTTCGTACCGGGCTCCCGAGGGTCCGCGCCGGCCCATCCGCCGGCCGGCATCGCCTGGTGGTCTCCCCAGTGGCATGGCTCTTGAAGCGCCAAGATCCATGAGCCCGTCGGCGACCGCACGCCTGCCAGCCCGGTCCTTCCTCCCCCAGCGACCGACGCTGGCGGCGCTCGCCCGCGCCGCCCAAGACTGCCGCGCCTGCGACCTCTACCAGGGAGCGACGCAGGCCGTCCTCGGCGCCGGTCCCCAGGGTGCGCGCGCCTTCTTCGTCGGCGAGCAGCCGGGCGACCAGGAGGATCTCCAGGGCCGGCCGTTCGTCGGTCCCGCCGGCAAGGTCCTCGACGAGGCGCTGGCCGAGGCGGGCATCCGCCGGGACGAGATCTACGTCACCAACGCCGTGAAGCACTTCAAGTGGCACCCGCGCGGCAAGAAGCGCATCCACCAGAAGCCGAACCTCGTCGAGGTCCGCGCCTGCCGCCCCTGGCTGGAGGCTGAGCTCGCCCTGGTGAAGCCGGAGGGCATCGTCTGCCTGGGGGCGACCGCCGCCCAATCGCTCATGGGCCCGCAGTTCCGCATCACCCGCGACCGCGGGCAGTTCTTCGACAGCGGCTGGGCCCGATGGCTGACCGCCACCCTCCACCCCTCCGCCATTCTGCGGATGCCGGACGCGGCGAAGAAGCGCCAGGCGCGCGACCAGCTCGTCGAGGACCTGCGGAAAGTGGCGGCTCGTCTAGGAGTGCGGCTGGCCGTCGGTTGATCCGCCGGTCGGCGTGAAAAACGGTACCGCACCGAGATGGGCGTCCTGCGACGAGGATCGGAGCGCTGTCGCGAAGTAAAGCTTCCTTCGCCGATCCACAGCGTCCGTAGAGCGGTACGGAGACGCCGCTGGCGATAATTTCATCCGTAGAGCGATACGGCGGGAAAAATTCGTGGGGACGGGCCCGCCCTCGACCCCTCCAACCCCCACGGCATCTCGTTTGAGGAGGATCGGGGCGCCGTCGAGAGAGACGAGATCGATCCCGGGGCCGGCGCTATCGACCACATCGGCGCGCAGGCGCATCAGCTCGTCGAGCGAAAGGGGCGGATCGGTCTGGACCGCCAGATCGACGTCGTGGACGACCTCGCGCCCGGGATCGACAACCGAGCCGAACAGCATGACGAGCTTCACGCGCGGGTCCGCAGCGAGGGCTTGGGCGGCGCGCTCGGCACGCTCGCGGGCAGTCGCCAGGGACAGCCGTGTGGGCTCGAACATCGAATGGACTCTAGCAGAGCGATGGACGCGGTCACGGCGCCGGCCGGATGTACGTCCCGTAGCGCAGCGGCTGGCCGGCCTCCCAGGGGCGGTAGGTGTTGCAGAAGTCGATGCGCTCGCCGAGCGGCGGATGGGAGGCGCGCAGGACCTTGTAGAGGCGGCCGGGGCGGGGGTTGTCGAGGTTCTCGTGCTGGAGCTTGGCGAAGGCGCTGGCCATGGCATGGTTGTCGCGCGTGACCTCCAGGCCGAAGCGGTCCGCCTCGTGCTCCAGATGGCGCGAGACGCCGAGGACGAACGGCGAGGCGACGAGGGAGGTGAGGCTGAAGAGGAGGAGGATCAGGGGGAGCGAGGCGACGTCCGCCAGCTCCGTGAAGCCGAACTGCGGGCCGTAGCGGCCGATCAATCCGCGGGCCGTGCGGTGGATCACGTAGAGACCGAGGAGGATGAGGCCGGAGCCCAGGGCGATCAGGATCGGCACGTGGCCGAGCACGTAGTGCCCCATCTCGTGACCGACGACGGTGAGGATCTCCCGCGGCTCGAGCTTCCTGAAAGTGGTGTCCCAGACGACGATGCGCTTGGTGCCGGCGAGCCCGGCGACGTAGGCGTTCACGGTCTCCGTGTCGGCGCTCTTGTCGACCTCGTAGACGCGGCTCCCGGAGATGCCGGCGCGGCCGGCGAGGGCCAGGATGCGGGCTTCGAGCGCCTTGTCCTTCATCGGGCCGAAGTGGTTGAAGAGGGGATCGATCCACACCGGGCTGACGAGGAGGACGAGGGCCAGGAAGGGCGCGGCCATCAGGCCGGTATAGAGCCACCAGCGCCGCGGGCTGTGCTTGAGCAGCAGGAAGGGGAGCCAGATCGTCAGCGCTCCGACGACCGTCCCCACCACCAGCTCCTTGAGGCTGTCGCTCACCCATTTGGCCAGCGTCTGGTTGGAGAGGCCGTAGGCGTGCTGGCGGACGAAGCCTTCGTAGAAGGCGAGCGGCAGGTCGAGGAGCGTCGTCAGCAGCGAGAAGAAGGTGAAGTAGAGGACGACGACGAAGAACCAGCGGCGGCCGAGCCGCTGCGCCCAGGTACGCAGGCGCGCCGAGAAGCCCGTCCACAGCAGCAGGGCGGGCACCGCCAACCCCCACAGGAGGTCCACCGCCCACAGCAGGTTGCCGCTGCGGTAGTAGCGGAGGGCCTTGGCGCTCGCCGGAGGCACGGGGACGGGAGCCTCCGCGGACGGCGCCGGCGCGGCGGTGCCGGCAGAGGTCGCTGGCGGCGCCGTCCCCGTAGGCGGCGTCTGCGCAGAGACGAGGAGGGGGACGGCCGACAGCGCCAGGATCGGGGCGAAGAGAAGGGCGGCGGTGCGCATCGGCAGAGGTTAGGCACTCGCGGCGGGGAAGGCAAGCGCTTCAGCGGCCGGGATTTCCCGGCGCGCTCGCGGGAGGCGTCGGTCCTGCCGCCGCGCGCGGCGCCTGGGCGGCGCCCGAGAAGCGCAACCGCAGGAGCGAGAGGGCGCCGCGCGGGATCTCCCTGGGCGACAGCTTGGACTTGCCGCTCGTGCGGTCGACGAAGAGGATGGGCGACTCGGCGACCCGCGCGCCGCGGACCTGCAGCCGGTAGAGGACCTCGACCAGGAATGAGTAGCCGGTCGAGGTGATGGCGTCGAGGTCGATGGTGCGCAGGGAATCGGCGCGGTACAGCCGGTAGCCGGAGGTGAGGTCGCGGGCGCCCAGCCCGAGGAGGAGGGCGGCGAAGCGGTTGGCGAACCAGCTCAGGAGCCGGCGGCGCAGTCCCCAGTTGCGGGTGCCGCCGCCGGGCACGTAGCGCGAGCCGACGACGACGTCCGCCCCTGCCGCGGCGAGCGCCAGGAGCGCCGGCAGGTGGGCGGGGTCGTGGCTATGGTCGGCGTCCATGGTGCCGACGACGTCGTAGCCGGCGGCCAGCCCCCACTTGAGACCGGCCACGTAAGCCCTACCCAGTCCGCGCTCCGACTTCCGCTCCAGCAGGTGGAGCCGGGGGTAGGAGCCGCCGAGCTGCCGGCAGAGCTCGCCGGTGCCGTCCGGCGAATCGTCGTCGACCACCAAGAGCTCGACACCGGGCGCGGCCGCGAACAGGCGCGGCACCAGGTCGGCGAGGTTCGCCCGCTCGTTGAAGGTGGGGATGACGATGAGGACCCGGGAGGCGCCGGCCTCCGGAGGCGCTGCCGTCACGCGCTCTCCCGGCCCGGGCGGAAGCTTTCGATATGGCGGGCGAAGATGTCGTTGAAGAGGGCGCCCGTGCGCCGCGCGCGGAGAAGCTTGACGGCTTCCTCCCCCTTCATCCCGAGGTAGCAGAGGATGAGCCCGGCGACCAGCGCCGAGCGGTTGTAGCCGGCGCCGCAGTGCGAGAGCACGACGTGGCCGCTCTCGACCAGAGAGGCGCCCAGCTTCGCCACCGCGTGCAGCTTGGCGAGGTCGGGGAGGCCCTCGTCGTAGATGGGGAAGTAGACGTACAGCATCTGGTTGGGTGCGGTCGGCACCCCCGGGTCGAGGTCGCCGTCGAGATCGATGACGACGGAGATTCCATGGTCGGCCAGACACTGCCAGTCGTCGATGCGCGGCGACAGGTAGAGGCGTTTGCGCTCGTCGACGAGGAAGATATCCATGCTCAACTCTCGGCAGCCTGCAAAATCCCGCTCGGATCTCGGGGGCGCATTGTAGCGCGCCCGCCGGGAGGCCCGGCGGCCCTATGGTATCTTTTCGCCGGATTGCGCCAGCCGCCAACACTTCAAAGGACTTCGAGACCATGAAGAAAGTCGGAATACTGTTCGGACAGGAGGACAGCTTCCCCTTCGCCCTGATCGAGCGGGTGAACTCGAAAAAGGTGGACGGGGTGGTCGCCGAGCCCGTCCGCATCGACAAGCTGATGCAGGGCGAGCCCTCGGGCTACGCGGTCATCTTCGACCGCATATCCCAGGACATCCCCTTCTACCGGGCCTACCTGAAGAACGCCGCGCTCAACGGCACGGCGGTCGTCAACAACCCGTTCTGGTGGAGCGCCGACGAGAAGTTCTTCAACAACTGCCTGGCGACGAAGATCGGGGTGGCGGTGCCGAAGACGGTCCTCCTGCCGTCGAACCAGCATCCGCCGGACACCAACGAGCGCTCCATGCGGAACCTCGCCTATCCGCTGGATTGGCAGGCGATCTTCCAGTACATCGGCTTCCCCGCCTACTTCAAGCCGCACGCCGGTGGCGGCTGGAAGAGCGTCTACCGGGTGGCCAGCCCCGAGGAGCTCTGGGACCGCTACAACGAGACCGGCCAGCTCGTCATGATGCTGCAGGAGGAGATTGTCTTCGGCGACTACTTCCGCTGCTATGCCATCGACCGCCGGCACGTGCGGATCATGCGCTACGACCCCCGCCAGCCCCATCACCTGCGCTACGTGCAGAACGCCCCGCCCATCGAGCCGGAGCTCTACGCGCGCCTGGAGAGCGACGTCTTGAAGCTCAACCGCGCCCTGGGCTACGACTTCAACACCGTCGAGCTGGCGATGCGCGATGGCGTGCCCTACGCCATCGACTTCTGCAATCCCGCGCCGGACGCCGACCTCCACTCGATCGGCGCCGACAATTTCGCCTGGGTCGTCGAGGCGGCGGCCGAGATGGCGATCCGCCGGGCCAAGGAGCCGGCCGACGGCAGGAGCCATCTCACCTGGGGAGAGTTCGTGGAGGCGCACGCCGCCCCCGCCGACCTGGCGGTGGCGAGCGGGGTGGCCCCGCAGGGGTAGAAGAGGACGGGTATGGCCGAGGCCAAGCGCTTCACCCTGGGGATCGAGGAGGAGTTCCAGCTCATCGACCCCGAGACGCGCGCCCTGCGCTCCCACGTGCAGCACCTGCTGGCGGAGGGAGAGGGGATCCTCAAGGATCAGCTGAAGCCCGAGCTCCACCAGTCGATCATCGAGGTGGGCACCACCATCTGCGGCGACATCCACGAAGCCCGTCACGAGGTGGTCGCTCTGCGCGCCAACCTGTCGGCCCTGGCGCGCCGCAACGGCCTGACCATCGCCGCCGCCGGCACCCATCCCTTCTCGCACTGGAAAGACCAGGAGATCACCGCCAGCCCGCGTTACGCGGAGATCGTCGAGGACATGCAGCAGGTGGCGCGGGCGAACCTCATCTTCGGCCTCCACGTCCACGTCGGCGTCGAGGACCGCGAGCTGGCGGTCCACCTCATGAACGCCGCCCGCTACTTCCTGCCGCACATCTTCGCGCTGTCGACCAACTCCCCCTTCTGGCAGGGCCAGAACACCGGCCTCAAGTCCTACCGCAGCAAGATCTTCGACCGGTTCCCGCGCACCGGTATCCCCGACCATTTCCAGAGCCTCGCGGAGTACGACAACTACATCAAGCTGCTCATCCGCACGGGATGCATCGACAACGGCAAGAAGATCTGGTGGGACATCCGCATGCACCCCTTCTTCGACACCCTCGAGTACCGCATCTGCGACGTGCCGATGCGGGTCGACGAGACGATCGCGCTCGCGGCCCTCATCCAGGCGGTGACGGCGAAGCTCTACAAGCTTATCAAGCAGAACCTGGGCTTCCGGCTCTACCGGCGCCTGCTCTTGAACGAGAACAAGTGGCGGGCGGCGCGCTACGGTATCTCCGGGAAGCTGATCGACTTCGGCAAGCAGGAAGAGGTCTCCTGCGTCTCCTTGATCCACGAGCTCCTGGCCTTCGTCGACGACGTCGTCGACGAGCTGGGGAGCCGCAACGAGATCGCCTTCATCTACGAGATCCTGCGTATGGGCACCGGCGCCGACCGCCAGATCGAGGTCTGGAACCGCACCCACGACCTCCGGTCGGTCGTCGATCACATCGTCCACGAGACGCACATGGGGCTCGAAGGGGTCTTGTGACTTCGCTCCGCGACTGCCGCTGAGAATGGTCCCCGAGCTGCGCCGCGCCTACAACGCCGCCTTCTCGCCGGAGAAGTACCAGTCGCTGGTGCGCAACCTCGACGCCGCCGCCGGCCGGCACATCGAGTTCAGGATCTCGGAAACCCCGATCTTCCTTTCGCCGCAGCTCACGGAGAGCCTCGTCGAGGCAGCCCACGAGGTACTTCGGGCGGTCAGCTCCGCGGAGTACCTGTCGCAGTCGCGGCGAGCGGTGCCGGCCGGGCACTCGACCCCCGGCGAGGAGGGACACCCCGCGTTCCTGCAGATCGACTTCGCGCTCACGCGAGGAGCCGGCGCCGACGGCGCCATCGTGCCGCAGCTCATCGAGCTCCAGGGCTTCCCTTCCCTCTACGGATTCCAATGGCTCCTCGCCCGCGAGTTCCGGAGCTGCTTCGACGGCGCCGTCCCCCCGAGTTGGACGACCTACTTCGGCGGCCTCGACGACGCCGGCTACGCCGAGCGCCTGCGCGAGCTCATCGTCGGCGACCGCGACCCCGACGAGGTGGTGCTGCTGGAGATCGAGCCCGAGAAGCAGAAGACCTGGGTCGACTTCGCCTGCACCGAGCGCCTGCTGGGCATCCGCACGGTCTCGACGGCGGCAGTCGTCGAGCGCGGCGGCCGGCTCTTTCACCGGGTGGACGGCCGCGAGCTGCCCATCCGCCGCATCTACAACCGGGTGATCCAGGACGAGGTGGAGCGCAAGGGGTTGGCGCTCGACCACCTCTTCCGCCGCGAGCTGGACGTCGAGTGGGTAGGCCACCCCAACTGGTTCTTCAGGATCAGCAAGTTCTCGCTCCCCTTCATCCGCAGCCGCTACGCGCCGCCGGCCTTCTTCGTGAGCGATCTCGAGACCTATCCCGACGACCTCGAGCACTACGTCCTGAAGCCGCTCTTCTCCTTCGCCGGCCTGGGGGTCGAGATGGGGGTCACGCCGGAGCGCCTGCGCGCGATCGAGAACCCGCAGGACTTCATCCTCCAGCGCAAGGTCGACTACGTCCCCCTGATCGAGACCCCCGAAGGAGGCGCCAAGGCCGAGGTCCGCATGATGTTCATCTGGCGCGACCGCCCCCTCCTCGTCAACAACCTCGTCCGCATGAGCAAGGGGGCGATGATGGGGGTCGACTTCAACAAGGACAAGACCTGGATCGGTGCGAGCGTAGGGTTCCACCCGCCGCAAGCTCCGTAGCGCCCGGACCTGTGCCGGGCGACCTACTCGTAGCGGAGGGCTTCGATGGGGTCGAGCTGGGAGGCTTTGAGGGCGGGGTAGAAGCCGAAGGCGATGCCGACCAGGGCGGAGAAGCAGAAGGCGAGGGCGATGGCGTTCGGCTGCAGGGCGACGGGCCAGCCGGCGAAGCGGGCGACGCCGCGCTGGATGCCGAGACCGACGCCGATGCCGACGGCGCCTCCCGAGATAGCCAGCACCACCGCCTCGACGAGGAACTGGGCGCGGATGTCGCCGCCCTTGGCGCCGATCGCCATGCGGACGCCGATCTCGCGCGTGCGCTCCGTCACCGAGACGAGCATGATGTTCATGATGCCGATGCCGCCCACCAAGAGCGAGACGCCGGCGATCGACCACAGCAGGTAGCTCATGGTCTTCGACTGCTCTTCGGCCTGGTTCAGCATCTCGGTCTGCGAGCGGATGATGAAGTCGTCGTCCTGGCCCGCCGCCTTGTTGATCTTGTGCCGCTGCTCGAGGAGCCCGGTGATCTCGCGCTGCGCCTCGTCGACCAGCTCGTTCGACGAGGCCGAGGCCAAGATGACTCCCACGGAGGTCGTCCCCAGGAGCTTCTTGCGCACCGTCTCGTAGGGGGCGACGACGGTGTCGTCCTGGTCCTGGCCCATCGTCGACCCGCCCTTGCGCTCGAGGACGCCGGTCACCCGGAAGGGGAGGTTCTTGATGCGGATGGTCTTGCCGATGGGATCCTCGTTGCCGAAGAGGTTGTCGACCACCGTCTGGCCGAGGACGCAGACCTTGGCGGCGGCGCGGTTGTCCTGGTCGGTGAAGAATTGCCCCGAGGAGAGGTTCCAGGAGCGGATGAGCGGCCAGTCGACCTCGGCGCCCTGGATCGACGTCGACCAGTTCTGATTGCCGTAGATGACCTGCGCCACGGCGCGGTTCGAGGCCGAGACGTAGGCCACGGTCTGCACCTCGCGCCGGATGGCGTCGACGTCGTCCGAGGACATTTTCGAGCTCGATCCCATGCCTGCCCGGGCGCCGGACGAGGTGACGCTGCCGGGGAAGATCATGAGGAAGTTCGTCCCCAGCGAGCGGAGCTGGTCCTGGGCCTGGACGCGGGCCCCCTCGCCGATGCCGATGGTGGCGACGACGCAGGCGACGCCGATGATGATGCCCAGCGTCGTCAGGAGCGAGCGCATCTTGTTGCGGCCGAGGGCGCCGAAGGCGACCTTCAGGATGTTGGTGGTCTTGGTCATCGCGGGGCCCCCGCGCCGCTGACCTCGCCGGCGCCCACCAGGGCGGGCTCCTCCTCATGGGCGAAGGTCACTTCCGCGCGCCGGCGGCTCTCGACCGGGTGGTCGGAGATGATCTTGCCGTCCCGGAACATCACGATCCTCTGGGCGAACTGGGCGATGTCCGGCTCGTGGGTGATGAGGACGACCGTCTTGCCCTCGTCGTTCAGGGTCTGGAAGATGGCGATCACCTCTTCGGAGGTCTTCGAGTCGAGGTTTCCCGTCGGCTCGTCGGCCAGCAGGATGGCGGGGTCGTTGACCAGACTGCGGGCGATCGCCACTCGCTGCTGCTGGCCCCCCGAGAGCTGCGCCGAGGTGTGGTCCCAGCGATCGGCCAACCCGACCCGCGCCAGGCAGGCGCGGGCCTTCGCCTCCGCCTGCGCCTCGGTGAGGTCGCGCCGCTTCGAGTAGAGGAGGGGAAGCTCGACGTTCTCGAGCGCCGACGTCCGCGCCAGCAGGTTGAAGCTCTGGAAGACGAAGCCGATCTTGTCGTTGCGGATCTCCGCCCGGCGGTCGCGGTTGAGCGACGAGACGTCGATCCCCTCGAGCACATAGCGGCCGGAGGTCGGCCGGTCGAGGCAGCCGACGATGTTCATGAGGGTCGACTTGCCGGAGCCGGAGGGGCCCATGACCGCCACGAACTCCCCGCGGTCGACGTCGAGCGAGATGCCGTCGAGCGCCCGCACCTCGGAGCCGCCCAGCTTGTAGATCCGCGTCAGGTCGCGGATCTCGATGACCGATCCCATGGCTACATTCGCGGCCCGCGGGACGCGCCTCCGGGGGCGCTCGGCGCCCGGCCGGCCGTCGACTCGCCCGCCTTCGCCGTGGCGAGGCCGATGACGATGGCGTCGCCCGCCTTCAGGTCCTTGGTGTCGACGGCGGTGAAGCTGCCATCGGTGATCGAGGTGCGGACGGAAACCGGCTTGAGCTTGCCCCCCTGGACCTCGACGTAGACGGTGGCAAAACGGCTGCCGCCGGTGCCGCCGCGGCCGCCGGGCCGGCCGGCACCGCCCCGGCCTCCCGTACCTCCCGCCCTGCCGCCGGCGGCGGCGCCGCCGGACCGCGGCCCGGTCGAGCCCGCACCGGCCGGCTCGGTCCCGGAGGATCCGGCGGCGGCTGGGCCGGCCGGCTCGGTGCCGGCCGGCGCGGCCGCACCGGCGCCGGGCGTCCCGTTCTGCGCCTTGGGGACGGCGATCACTTCGCTGGGGTCGGGCTTGAAGCGGAGGGCGGCATTGGCCACCCGCAGCACGTCGTGGCGGACGGCGACCGGGACTTGGACGTTGGCCGTCATTCCCGGCTTGAGCTTGAGATCCTGGTTGGCGACGTCGAGCACGACGGGGTAGGTCACCACGTTCTGCACCGTCTGCGGCGACAGGCGGATCTGCGAAACCGCGCCGTGGAAGGTCTGGTCGGAGAAGGCGTCGACGGTGAAGGAAGCCTCTTGGCCGACCTTGATGCCGCCGATGTCGGCCTCGTCGATATTGGTCAGCACCTGCATCTTCGTCATGTCCTGGGCGATCGTGAAGATGACCGGCGCCTGGAACGACGCCGCCACGGTCTGGCCGATGTCGTACTGGCGGTCGACGACGACACCGTCGATGGGCGATTCGATCTTGGTGTAGCTCAGGTTGGCGACCGCCTGCTGGAGGCTCGCCCTGGCCTGCAAGACGGAGGCCGCCGAGCTGTCCCGGTTGGCCTTCGCGGTGTCGTAGTCGGACTGCGCGATGAGCCCCTGCGCGAGGAGGTTCTTGGAGCGGTTCAAGGTGACGTCCATGTTGCGCACCTCGACCTGCGCTTTCTCGAGGTTCGCCTTCTGCTGGTCGACGGTGGCCTGGAAGGGGGTGGGATCGAGCTCCGCCAGGAGCTGTCCCTTCTTCACCTGCGAGTTGAAGTCGACGTGCAGCTTGGCGATGATGCCGGACACCTGGCTGCCGACGTGCACCGTGGTGACGGCGGAAAGCGTCCCGGCCGCCGTGACGTTCTGCGTCACGTCGCCGCGATCGACCTTCTCCGTCCGGAACTTCGGGGCGGTGGTCTTCGTCTTCTCGATGTAGGTCGCGCCGCCGACCGCTACGACGACGACCGCTGCTCCGATCATCCAACCGATTTTCGACATTCCGTGCCTCGCCAGAGTATGCCTTCCGCGATGGACGACAGACCTCGGAGGTTCAGACGGACCGGTGTGAGAAGCGGTTACAGCCGCTGCCTCCCACTCTAGCCAATCGTCTGGATCCCGCGCGGGTCCTCACCCAAGACCTAGCACACGCGGTGCCAAGCTCTTAGTACCCGTTTCAGGGCCGCGTCCGGGGGATCGTGCCTATTCGGCACCTCGCTCGGGCTCTTTCCTGACGCCCCCGGCGTCCTCGCCGTAGGCCGCCAAGGCCTCGCCGATGGCCTGGCGGACCCGCCGCTCCAGCTCCTCGAAGCTGATCTCCGGTAGGGTAGGCGGTGAGGCGGTGGCGGGTGTGTAGCCGAGGTCGGCCAAGCGGTCCCAGATCTCTTCCATCACCTGCTGCGATGAGTCGGCCAGACGCGCCGGCGGTGGCGGGGCGAGGATGCGATCGACCAGCCCCGGGTCGACGTCGAGGGCGCGCAGGGCCTCGCGGGCCGCCGCGGCCTTGCGCTCGAGGTCCGCGACCGAGCCGTCCCGCGCCGGCATCAGCTCGCCCAGGAGCTCGATCGCCCGGCGCACCCCCTCGTCGTCGAGCATGCCGGGGAGTCTACCGCACGCGATACACTGCGCCGGTGCTTGCCCGCGGACGGTCGCCATCGTGAAGTGGTTCGAGGAGCACCTGAAGTAGTGCCGCGCGGCCGTCTCCGGCGCCAGATCGCCCTCCTTGCCGCGGTCTTCGCGAGCCTCGCCGGGCCGGCTGCGCGCGCGGCCGACACCCCGCTGGCGCAGGCCGTCGGGCGCGAGGTGCAGGCGGCGCTTCACGGCACCGCCGCCCTCGGCGTCCACGTCGTCGAGGTGGAGAGCGGCGCCACCGTCTTCGCCTACGCCCCCGACGAGCCGCGGGTGATCGCCTCCAACACCAAGCTGCTGACCACCGCCGCCGCCCTGGAGGCCCTGGGCCCGGGCTTCTTCTTCGAGACCCGCTTCCTCTTCCGCGGGTCGGTGAAGGACGGCGTCCTCGAGGGCGACCTCGGGGTGGTGGGGGGAGGCGACCCCAGCATCTCCGGCCGCGCCAACGACGGCGACTCGCTCGCCGTCTTCCGCGGCTGGGCGCGCGAGCTCGCGGCCCGCGGCGTGCGCAAGGTGCGCGGCGACCTCTATCTGGCCGACGGTCTCTTCGAGCCGCTCGAGATCCATCCCGACTGGCCGCGCGGCCAGCTCGCCAGCTGGTACGAGGCGCCGATCGCCGCGCTGTCGTTCAACGAGAACTGCATGCTGGTGCGGGTTTCGCCGGGGAAGCGGGGGAGGGCGGCGGTCGTCGAGACGGTGCCGCCGGTGCCGCTCTTCCGGCTCGACAACACCGCCCGCACGGTCGCCCCGCGGAAGCGCGGGCTGCACCTGGCGATCAGCCGCGTCGACGACCTCCTGCGGGTGAGCGGCGCCGTGGCCGAGAATTCCGGGACCTTCGACACCTGGATCACGGTGCCCGACCCGGTGGCCTACTTCGGCGCCGCGCTCCGGACCGCCCTGGCGGAAGAGGGGATCGCGATCGCCGGGCGGCAGCGGCCCGTCGAGCAGCTCCCGGGGCCTCTCTGGGAGCGCGTCGCCGTCTACCGGAGCGACCTGGCGACGGCCGTCGAGGTCACCTTGAAGCACAGCCAGAACTTCTTTGCCGAGAGCCTGATGAAGCAGCTCGCGGCGCGGCGCTGCGGCCTGGGGAGCTGGCACGAGGGAATCCAGGCCGTCTCCGAGTTCCTCGTCGGCACCGGCGTGCCGGCCGGCACCTTCGCGCTCTCCGACGGCTCGGGGCTGAGCCGGCGGAACCGCTTCACCCCGCGCCATCTGACCCAGCTCCTGCGCTATATGTATTTCCGGCCCGACGGCGCCCTGTGGGCCCGCTCCATGCCCTACGCCGGGGAGGACCTGGGGTCGTGGAAGCGCCGGCTGGCGAACCCCCCCTACCGCGGCAACGTCTTCGCCAAGACCGGCACCTTGGAAGGGGTCTCGGCGCTCTCCGGCTACGCCCGGGCGGTGTCGGGGAAGCTCTACGCCTTCTCGATCCTCTTGAACGGCGCCCGCGGCGGCTGGAACCCCCACCGCGCCCAGGACCAGATCGTCATGGCGCTGGTCGACAACGGATAGGGGCTTCCGAGGACCGCGAAGCGGGCGGCTGATATCCTCCTCCTGTCAACGAGGAGCGCCCTTGTCCACCGCCACCGAAAGCCGGCCCGTCAACTACCGGGCCCTGATGAAGAAGGTCGAGCAGGTCGTCGCCGCCCTGGAGCGCGCCGAGGATCTGGGCACGACGATCCAGACCTCGATCGAGACGATCATCCGCAAGTTCCGGGCCGAGCTGGGGATCTACGGCGGCCGCCTGTACAAACGGCACGGCAGCTTCTACGTCCTCGAGGGCACCTTCGGCGACGCCAAGCCGGTGCCCCGCGGCTTGCGGATCCCCAAGTCCTACCGGCCGCTCGAGCTGGCGCTCGAGCAGGGCGCCGTCTACATGGACGACGCCGATCCGCGCATCGACAAGAGCCTGGAAGACCTGCTCGGCGTGCAGCGCTTCGCCGCCATCGAAGTGGGAGATGCCGAGTACATCCTGGCCTTCAACGTCGCGCCCGGCAATAACCGCGAGGACCTCCTGTTCTCCCTGGGTATCGTGCGTC
>DATNKQ010000405.1:0-2062 GCA_035603315.1 Thermoanaerobaculia bacterium | reverse complement strand
CGCGCAATCGACGGCGCCCAGGACGAGCGGCCGAAGACCCGCTCCATGAAAGGGAAGACCGGGTTGCCGGTGTAGTAGACGATCCGCCCGTACCAGGGGGCGAGGACGAGCAGGGCGATCGCCGAGAAAAGCAGGAGATCGCGGAGGCGCCGCTCTCCTCCCGCCCGGCGGCAGAGGATCCAGACGCCGATCGCGGCGACGAAGAAGAGCCCCAGGTACTTGACGTCCGCCGCGCAGGCGGCGAAGACGGCGGCGAGGACGAGCCAGGGGCGCTCTCCCTCGTCCTCCGACCAGCGCCAGGCGCAGTAGAGGGAGGCGGTGCCGAAGAGGGTTAAGCCGGCCTCGACGTAGGCGCTGGTGCCGAGGTGGATGGCGATCGGGTTGCCGAGGAAGGCGGCGGCGGCGAGCCAGCCGGCGCGCGAGGAAAACGCCCGCCGTCCCCAGGCAACGAGGAGGGCGGCCGTCAGAAGCGTCGAGAGGAGCTGGACGAGGTGGGCCGCGACGTCGCCGGCGAACAGCAGGCCGATGGCGAAGAGGGTCTCGTCGAGCTGGGGAAAGACCGGGAAGCGGAGGTCGGGGAGGAAGGGCAGCCGGCCGCTGGCGGCGAAGGCCCGCGCGAAGGGGAGGTGATAGAGGGTGGCGTCGAAGGCCGTCGGCGGGTAGAGGGCAAGGAGGAAGAGGGGGATGCCGGCCACCAGACCGATCAGGCCCCCGAGCAGATGGCGGCGCCGCAGGTCGGCGGCGAGCTCCCGCCAGACGCCGAAGCAGGCGAGATGGATGGCGGCGAAGACGAGGAGCAGCGGCCCGCGCGAAAGCCGGCCGGCGAGGGCGAGGAGGAAGGCGAGGTGAGCGAGGGCGACAAGCCCTAGGGTGGTGGAGACCGCAATCGGCTCCGCCGCCCCCAGGATCGGCAGGCGCCGGCAGAGCCGGCGGCCGAGGGCGTAGGCGGTGGCGGCGAGGAGGAGAAGGAAGAGAAGCTCGCCGCCGGCGAAGGTCAGACCGCAGGTCAGGCGCCCCATCGGTCACCTCGCTCCATTTCGGGCGTGTGAATTTTTCTCGGAGGTCGACCATCCGACGCGGTTGCCGCGCGAGAACTTAGGGTCTGTCATCCCGAGCGGGAGCGAGGGACCTGGGCGGGGGGAGGCCTCCCAAACCTCTGGTACCAAAGGCCTTCGCACCACCCTTCCCCCCAGGTCCCTCGCTCTCGCTCGGGATGACAACCGGGAGGACTTGCCTTTCGGCCCGGGAGTAATGGCTTGGTCTCGGCAATTCTTCACACGCTCTTCGGGTGCCGGCAGCGTGGCATAGGAAGCGGCGGGGCGCAACGGGCCCTCACCGCCGGCCGCCGGACCACGACATCTAGCGGCCCCGCTTTTCGCTCTCCCCCACCACTTGTGGTGCCTCAGGCCGTTTGCTATCGTCCGCTTCACCCATGCTGAAACTTCACCAGCTCGAGATCTCCGGCTTCAAGTCGTTCGTCGACCCCGTCACCCTGGAGTTCGCCGGCGGCATCACCGCCATCGTCGGCCCCAACGGCTGCGGCAAGAGCAACCTCTCGGACGCCATGTCGTGGGTGCTCGGCGAGCAGAGCGCCAAGTCGCTGCGCGGCGCCACCATGGAGGACGTCATCTTCAACGGCTCCGACACCCGGAAGCCGCTGGGGATGGCCGAGGCGACGCTGTCGCTCTTGACCGACCCCGGGCTCGCCGCCTCCGAGGACGGGCGCATGACGATCAGCCGCCGCGTCTTCCGCACCGGCGAAAGCCAGTACCGGCTGAACGGCAAGGTCGTGCGCCTCAAAGAGATCCGCGACCTGCTGATGGACACCGGTCTGGGCATCCGCGCCTACTCGGTGATCGAGCAGGGCAAGATCGGCATGATCCTCTCCGGCAAGCCGCAGGAGCGCCGCCGGCTGATCGAGGAGGCTGCCGGGATCACCCGCTACAAGCAGCGGAAGGGGATCGCCGAGCTCAAGCTGCAGGAGGCGATGGCCAACCTGCTGCGGCTAGACGACATCGTCGCCGAGGTGGAGCGCGCCCTGCGGTCGCTGAAACGGCAGGCC
>DATNKQ010000376.1:0-7457 GCA_035603315.1 Thermoanaerobaculia bacterium | reverse complement strand
CGTAGTCCCGCCACTTCCTGGCGAGCGAAGCGACGGTCATAGGATCGGCAGGCGGCACGGTGCCGAGGGCTCCCGCGCGTGCCGTCGCGCGGGATACGGCACCGTGACAGGACCCGCCGCCGTCTGATTGCGGACCCACGGCCGTGTTGGCGATGTGCCCGGCGTAGGGATCGAGGGCGAGCGTCGCAGCCCCCGGGTTGTTGCCGACGAGGAGCGCCTGGGTGCGCGCCAGGAAGGTCAGGAGGATCGCCGGCATGACCTGCTCCCAGAGGCCGGGCTCGTAGTTCTTGTAGGCGGTCAGGAAGGCGTTGCGCTCGAAGAGGAAGCCGCGGTTGAAGAGCCCCAGGAGGTCGCTCGTGGCGCTCGAGCGGTGGTGGACGACGGCGGCCGGCGCGAAGGTCACCCGCTCGCCGCCCGCCCACAGCCGCCAACCCAGGTCGACGTCCTCGAGATAGGCGAAGTAGTCCTCGTCGAAGCCGCCGGCCGCCAGGAAGGAGGCGCGGCGCACCAGCATGTTGCCGCCGCAGGCGAAGAGCAGCTCCTCGCCGGCCGCCGGTGGCCGCGCGACGGCGAGCGGGCGCCGGAAGTCGACCTGGAAGGCATGGCCGTCGAAGGTCATCACGCCGCGCGCGAAGTCGAGCCGCTCGCCCGTCCAGTCGACGATCTCGCCGGAGACGGCAGCCACGTCGGCGGGGGCGGCGGCGAGCGCCTCGACGAGGCCCTTCAGCCAGCCGCGCGCCGGCCGGGTGTCGTTGTTGAGGAAGGCCACGGCCTCTCCGCGGGCGGCCTCGACGAGCCGGTTGTTGCCGGCGCAGAAGCCCAGGTTGACCGGGCTCTCGATCAGCCGCGCCCGCGGATGGTGCGCCCGCACCCAGTCCGCGGTGCCGTCGCTCGAGCCGTTGTCGAGGACGAGGAGCTCCCAGGCGACGCCGGGATCGTCCTGTTCGTCCAGGGCCGCGAGGCAGGTCTCCAGGTGCTGGCGCCCGTTCCAGGAGAGGAGAGCGACGGAGACCGCCGGCGCCGCCGTCACGCCCCCTCCTTCCACCGCCGCAGGCGGCGCCGCAGACGGAACCCCAGCGGGTCGGACGGCGCGACGGTCGGCGGCCGATGCGCGAAGCGCTCCTTGGTGGGGTCGGCTGCCGGCTGCCGGCAGAAGCGGAGGAGCGGCTGGAGCACCCGGTCCCAGCGGAAGCCCGCGAGGAGCCGGCAGGCGCCCTGCCGCCGCGTCTCGGCGGCCGCCGCGTCCTCGCCCGCGAGGGCCGCGCGCAAGGCGCCCGCCAGGGCCGGCGCGTCGCCGGGCGGCACCACCCGGCCGGCCCCGTGCTCGGCCAGGAGGCGCGCCATGGTCCCCCCTTCGCTGGCGATCACCGGACAGCCGGCGGCCAAGGCGTCCAGGAAGCGGGTGCGCAGCGACAGTCTCGTCTCCAGACTCGGCCGGTGGGGCGACACCAGCAGGTCGACGTCGCGCAGCAGGTCGTAGCGGCGCTCGGACTGCACCCAGTCGATGACCTGCACGCGGCTCCCCAGCCAGCCGAGCCGGCGGCAGCGCTCCTCCACCTCGGCCAGCAGGCGCTGCGGCGTGCTCTCGGGGTTGGGGTTGCGGATGAGGAGGAGGGTCCAGTCCGGGCGATTGAGGGCCGCCAGGGCGTCGAGCAGCGTCCAGGGGTCGTACCAGTCGTAGAGACCGCCGAAGAGGAGGCGCCGCTCGCCCGCCCGCCGCGGCGGCAGGAAGGGCCGGTGCGGGGGGAGCTCCTCCGGCACCCCGAAGGGGACGGCGGCGATGAGGGTCTGGAGATCGGGGTCGGCCGCCGCGCGCTCGGGGTTGACGCGCCCGAGGGCGGCCAGGAACCCCAGGTAGAAGGCCCGCTGCTCCTCGGACGAGCAGAGGAAGAAGTCGCCGCGCGAGAGCTGCAGCACCCAGGTGGCGTGGTCGTTGCGGTAGGGGTCGAGGCCGAGGGAGCCGGCGTAGGAGAGGTTCTCGACCAGCCAGGGATCGTAGAGGTCGACGGCGGTGGGAAGGCCGGGGACCTCCAGCAGCAGGTCGTTGGCGAGCTGTCCCTGGGCGAGCGCGCCATCGCAGTCCGCCACCAAACGGGCGAGGCCGCCGCGCGCGAACAGCCGCACCGCCACGCTTCCCAGCCCCAGCGGCGTGGCCTCCTCCGGCGCCGCGGGAGAGATCAGCACGACGTCGATCCCCTGCGCCGGCAGCCGGCGGGCGAGCTCCAGGTAGCGGATGCCGATCCCCGCCATCAGCGGGCGGATCGGCTCGCTGGAGAGGAGCGCGATGCGGGTCAATCCGCCCTCATGAGCGGCGGTGCCACCAGCGGTGGAGACGCCAGGCGCGAGTCGCCTCCATCTCGCGGATCGCCCGGTTCAGGCGCTCGATCTCGGCGTAGGTCCGCCCCAGGTGGGCGGTCTGGTCGTCGACGGCGGCACGGAGCTTGGCCTCCTCGCCGTAGAGGCGCTGGGCGTCGGCCCGCAGCCGCTCGTGGCCGGCCGTCAAGGCCGCCAGCTCGCCGCGGGTGGCGTGGAAGCGCTCCTCCAGGGCGAAGCGCTCGCGGGCGAGCCCCTCGTGCGCCCGGACGAGGCCGGCGAGCTCGGCCGCGTGACGGGCGGTCTCCTGGCGCTGGGCGGCGATCTCGCGGCGCGCCCTGGCCGTCGCCTCGCGCTCCGCCACCAGCTCGGCGCGCAGGGTATCGACGGCGGCGGCCAGCCGCTCGGGGGTGAGGCGCGCGGCGTGCTTCCCGAGCACCTTCGCCTTGACCGTTAGGAAGTCGCCGCGCTCGCGCGGCGTCTCGCCGAAGACGTGATGGCCGCCGCTGCGGAAGTGGCGATACTCGCAGGTGACCTGGGCGCGGTGGTGGAAGGGGACGAGGGCGGCGAGCCGGATGAGGAAGTCCCAGTCCTCGAAGAACGGCAGCTCGGGGTCGAAGGGGCCGGCCTCGGCGAACAGGCGGCGCTCGATCAGCAGGGTGTTGAAGGGGATGTAGTTGTCGACGAGCAGCACCTCGGGATCGAAGTCGCGGCTGTAGGGGAGCCGGCGCTCGCGGCAGACCCAGCCTCCTTCACCGGCCGTCGGATCGAGCTCGTAGATCGCCACCGCGGCATCGGTGTAGGCGACCCGCACGCCGGCGGCGCTCACCAGGCCGGCGAGGGTTGCCAGGTGCTCGGGCGCCGCCAGGTCGTCGTCGTCCAGGAACGCCACGTAGTCGCCCCTCGCCGCCGCCACCCCGGCCTCGGCCGCCGCCGCCCGACCTTGGGTTTCGGGCAGATCGACGCGCACGATCGGCAGCGGGTAGTCGGCGGGCACGGCGGGCGCGGGGCCGCCGTCGTTGACCAGCACCACCTCGGCCCGCCGGTAGGCCCCCGTGGCGAGGCTCCCGAGCGCCTCGGCGAGGAGCTCTGGCCGGTCCCTCGTGCGGACGACGACGGAGATCATGGGTCCCTCGCGGACTTCCAGGACCTCCGGGATTCCCCCCAGGTGGCGGATGAGCTGCGCCTCGCTGCGGGTGGCGAAGTCGGCAGGCGCCAGGCGCCGGTAGCCCTCTGCCAGGTCGACGCCGGCCGGGAGCGTCAGGGTGCGGAAGCGGCGCAGGCCTAGCGCGGCAGAGAGATAGCCGTGCTGCTCCTCCTGGCTGGCATAGGCGGCCATGGCTTGAGCCAGAAGGGCGGCCTGGGCGGAGACGTCGACGAGGAGGTCGGGATGGGCGGGGTGGTTGATCTCGTAGAGGAGGATGCTAAGCGACGAGAAGATGGCGTCGTCGCGAAGGGGAGATAGGAGGAGGTGGAGGGCGGCGAAGGCGGCCCGATGATCGCGGCTTACTTCGAGGGGCGAGGGGATGAGGAGGAGCTCGGGGCGCTGCGATAGGAGGGCTCGACGGAGGCCCTGAACGATTTGTTCGAGGCTTTGGTCGAGCTGGGTGTCGGGAAGGCTGAGATGATCACTGCCGGTTAGACCCAGGATCTCCGCCGCCTTCGCGGACTCCTCGCGGCGACGGGATCGGTAGGTGTCGGGGTCGGGTGCTTCGGTGCCTCCTCCGTCGGTGAGAAAGAGAACACGCACCGCGGCCCCTGAAGCTGCGAGCTGGGCTAGGAGGCCTCCGCAGCCCAGGACCTCGTCGTCGTAGTGGGGGGCGACGACGAGCGCGCTTCCGGCTTGGACTCTTTCGGCGGCGCCGGGCGGCTGGAGGGGATCGTTCATTGGATGTATCCCAGCGCTCGCAACCGGCGCTCGGTCTCCGCGTCGTGTCCCCGCCGCGCCGCCGCGCCGGAGGCGTCGTGCCTCCAGAGCGCGAGGGCGGGGCCTTGGGGAAGGGCGGGCCAGCCGCGCGCCAGCAGCTCGCGCGGCTGCACCGCTCCGCCCCCGTAAGGTGCGCCGCCGCCGATCCGCACCTGGCCGCCGGCGAGCGGCCGGCCGTCCTGGCGGACTTCGAGCCGGAGGATCCGCGACGGGACGCCTTCCAGCCGGAAGCCCTTCGCGAGGCGCTCCGCGGCGAGGTCGAAGCGCACCTCGCCGCCGGCGATCTCGACGCGGTCTCCCGGGGCCAGGAAGTAGGGCGACCAGCGCTCCGGGGGACACTCGAAATCGATGCTACCAGAGAGCCGCACGCCGGCGGGGAAGCCGGCCGCCAGCACTTTCAGACCCGGCAGCTCGCGGTCGAGCTGGCGGTAGATCAGCGGCTCCAGCCTGGCGACGTCCTCCGGTCTTTGGGCGGCCAGGTTGCGGTGCTCGCCGGGGTCGCTGCCGAGGTCGTAGAGCTCGACCCTTTCCATCCTGCCGAGGTCCTTCCGCCAGAGGTAGGCCTGTAGGTCGTCCGCCGGCTGGAACGGCTCCTCGCGGTTGAAGAGGATGAGCTTCTCCCTCCCGAGGACCGCGGCGGCGCGCAGCGGTCCGCCGGCGAGGCCGTGCGAGAAGGCCGGCCGTTCGGGCAGGCTTGCGCCGGCGCCCTCCGCCGTCAGCGCCGGCAACAGGTCAATGCCCTGCCATGCCGGGTCCGGGCGGCCGCCGGCCGCGGCGCTGATCGTCGGCAGGAGGTCGAGCAGGCGGACGGTGCCGGCCAGGCGCTTGCCGGCGCGGACGTGGCCGTCCCAACGGAAGATCAGCGGCACGTGGATCTGCTCGTCATAGAGGGTCTGGCCGTGCTTCCAGCCGCCGTGGTCGTCGATCTCCTCGCCGTGATCGGCGGTGAGCACGACGAGGGTGTCCCTGAGCACCTCCCGCGGAAGCGCCGCCAGGAGCTGGCCGATGTAGCGGTCTACGTAATGGACCTCGCTGTCGTACAGGGCGTTGATCTGCGGCAGGTCGCGCGCCGGGTCGGGGAGCTGACGGCGACCGGTATAGATCCCGTGCACCCACTCGCCGGTCACCGGGCCCTGGTAGCCGGGGAGGAACGGCGAGCGGCCGTTGACGATCTCCGGGTTCTCGTAGGGGTCATGGGGGTCGACGTAGTGGACGTAGAGAAAAAAGGGGCGGTCGCGGTGGCCCGCCAGCCAGGGGAGGGCATGGACGTTCAGGCTGTCGGCGTGCTTGCGGATCCACTCGACGTCGGCGGGCGGCGCGTAGAAGGTGCGGAAGCCGCGCTCGAAGCCGGCGCCGGCGTGGAGGGCCGGGTTGGCGAGGAAGGCGCCGGTCTCGTAGCCCAGCTTTCCCAGCCGCTCGGACATCACCTCGATCCCGGCGGGCACGCCGTAGGACGCCAGATCCGCGCCCAGGAGCTCGCCCGGATAGCGGCCGGTCATGAAGGAGACGACCGACGGGAGGGTCCAGGGCGCCTGGCTGTACGCCTCCTCGACCACCGTCCCCGGCGCGGCGAGCCGGCGGGCGATCTCCGGACTGGTGTCGCGGCCGTAGCCGTAGGGGGTCAAGCGGTCGCGGCGGAGGGTGTCGACGAGGATGAAGAGGACGTTCGGACGGGGGTGGGGAGCGCCGGCGGCGAAGGCCGAGACGCCGACCGGCCCCCAGGCCACCAGGTTGGCTCCGCGGTAGCCCGGAGGCAGCCCCACGAGCTCGGCCTTGAGCTCGATCGTCACCTCCTGGCCGCCGTAGCGCGAGAGGTCGGCGTCGAAGTCCAGCCAGCGCGGATGGTCGTGCTCGCGCGTGCGGGCCACCGCCAGGACCTCCCGCTCGCGGCCGCCCAGCCCGGTGCGCACGACGACCGTCGCCTCGATCCCACGGATGGAGCGCCAGACGGCGGGCAGCGTGCCGAGGCCGGTGTGCAGCCGGCCTCCCGGGGGAACGCGGCCGCGCCACCGCCAGGGGGAGGAGTTGGTGAGCACCACCGGCCGCCGTTCGTAGTCCTCCTCGAGATCCGCCAGCTCCGGACGGCGGGCGAAGGCCAGGCTGGAGCCCTCGTCGCGCGGCCTCCTGCCCACCTCGAAGCGCCGCGCCTCGACGAGCGGGCGCAGCAGGAACCCCGCCGGCACCGCCCGCCGACAGCCGCTCAGGGCGCCCATCGCGCCCAGCGCGCTGCCGAGCGCGAGCGTCGCCGCCAGGAGCCGGGAAGGGGTGCGATCAGACCAGGTCATAGTCTCCCATCGAGTAGGTGAAGCCTAGGGCGGCGAGGGCGGGCTCGGGACCGCCGGGGCGGCCTCGGCAGCCCCGGCATCCAATAAATCGGGGCTCGCCGGCAGATGTCAGTCCGAGCGACGCAAGCAGTGGATCGGGGCCGCCGGGCGGAGTGCCCGGCCGTGGCCAGAAGCGCCAGACCTCGATCCCGGCGGCGCGGAGATCGGCGGCCACGGCGAGCATCGAAGGGTACCACTCGCCGCCCGCGGGCAGCCACAGCTCGGCCGCCCAGGCTTCGGTACCGACGAAGGCGAAGACGGCGAACCCTTCCCCCTCCGAACCACCGGCAGCGAAAAGGCGATAGAACCGGTAGTAACGCCCGGGCCGGGCGTGGTAGCGCCAGTTGAGGAAGGCGGCCGAGCGGCGCACTCCCAGCACGCCGCAGCTCTCCCACACCGCCTCCGCCCAGGGACCGCAGGAGTCCCCGACCCCGATCTCCGCCACGGAGGGCTCCGAGACCTGCGGCAGAGGCGCGCCGAGCGGCTGGACCGTCTGCAGCGGACGGTAGCCGAAGACCCGCTCGCCCAGCCGGAAGTGGCGCTCGCTGGGGAAGCCGAAGATCCAGGGAGCGTCCGCCTCGCCGGGGATGTCGGCGAGGAGCCGGCGGCCGAGCTCTACGAGCGCCGGCCGCAGCCCCGTTTGCGGAGAGGCGCCGAGGAAGTCGACGAGCTGCCAGATGCCGGCCTCTCCCCCTCGCCAGCACGCCGGCAGCCGCAGGGCGCCGGCGTGCGCCACCACCGCTCCGGCGCCGTCGACGGCCACCAGGCTGCGGCCCTCACCGGGCAGGCGGCGGTACTTCCAGTCCCACTCCTCGGGCGAGAGCGGGTGACCGAAGCGTTCCTCGAAGCGGGAGCTCAAGGAGGGCAGGTCGCCGGGACGGGTCGGCCGCAGC
>DATNKQ010000321.1:0-7885 GCA_035603315.1 Thermoanaerobaculia bacterium | reverse complement strand
CGAGCATCGGCCCCCAGACGACGTAGACGCGGAGGGTCGGATCGGCGAGCTTGTCCAGCACGTAGCGTTGCACCACCCGGGCGCTGTTGAGGCAGAACGCTCACGTCGGCGATAGCAGGAGGATCAGGCGGACGCTGCCGGCGTCGCGGTTGAAGGCTGCCTTGAGCTCATCGCCGCCGTCCGCCAGCGGATGGACCTCACCGGCGGCGCTGCTCCTGCGCTGACCGCATCCACATCGTGCGGCCCTCGAGGTAGCCCTATATTTCTCTGTCTCTCGGTGCGCCCGCCGAGCTCGGGAGTCGTGTCTCTCTTGCCAGACCTCTGCGGTATGCTGAAGCCGCGACACCGCTGGCAAAGAGGCCAAACTTGGGGCAATTCCCAAGGGCGGTTCCTCGGGTTCGAGTTCCGTTGGGTCGTGGACCACAAGGGTGTACCTCGGGTTATCTGCCGGACATCGCGTAGGCGACTCCGCGCATCGCTGGCCCGGGTGACCGAGTGGCTCAAGGTTCAGCGGCAGCAGCCCGTTCGCCAGTTGGTCGAGGCGTTGAACGCGAGGCTTCGTGGGCACTATAATGCAGGCATGAACAAAGACATACTTGGTGCCACCGATGGTCTTAGGAATAGGCGATTCTACCATGGCACACGGGCGGAGCTGAGGCCAGGAGACCTGATCGGGCCCAGCCATCCTCCGGACGTCGGTGAGCGGGACAGGATGGCAACCTATGTCTACCTAACTCCCAATCTGGACGAAGCCATTTGGGAGGCGGAACTAGCTGTCGGCGAAGACCCTGGCAGAGTCTACATAGTGGAGCCCATCGGCCAGATTGGAGATGCCTCAGACCTGACAGGCCGGAAGTCTCCGGGCCATCCATCGATGTCATGTTGTTCCCGCGAGCCGTTGCGGGTCATGGGCGAGGTCACGGAGTGGTCTCTTTATCATGGCACCCGGGCTGACCTGAAGCCGGGCGATCTGATTGAGCCTGGCTATAACTCTAACTACGGTAAGAGAACAAAGGCATCCTTCGTCTATCTGACCCGCACTTTGGATGCAGCCACATGGGGAGCGGAGCTGGCCGCCGGCACCGGTCTCGGCAAAATCTACGTCGTGGAAGCGACTGGACCGATTGAAGATGACCCCGATCTGACGAATAAGAAGTTTCGGGGTAATCCGACGAAGTCATACCGATCTCGGGAGCCGCTACGGGTCACGGGCGAGATCACGGATTGGCAGGGGCACTCCCCTGAAGCGCTCAAAGCCATGAAGGACGGCATTGAGCAACTTGAGCGACGCGCCCTTCGATCTGAAGAAGCACCGTGATGAAAGGGGCACCGGTTGGCGCTGCGGCGATGAGCGGAGGAGCCATGCGCGGATGCTTGAAGAAAGTGTTCTTGTCGATTGCGCTTGCCGTGGCCGTATTCGCAGGTCTCGCGCTTTGGGCAGGGTGGCATTCCTTTCCGCCCAGGCCGAAGCTGGCTGGCAAAATCGAGCGCGGCGCGTTGGAACATGGCGGGCGAGTGCGTACCTGGATCGCGTACTTGCCCGCGAAGCTGGCGACCCACCCTGCACTGGTCATCGCGCTGCACACGTCGATGGGCACAGGGCAACAGGTGCGCGGGGATTTCTTTGGGTATGACTTCGATCTCCTGGCGGATCAACATGGTTTCATCGCCGTCTATCCGCAGGGCTACGAAGGCCACTGGAACGATTGCCGCGTGAAGGGGCCCTTTGCCGCCAAGCGCGAGAACATCGATGACGTGGGATTCCTGCACGCCCTGGTGGATCGCCTCGTACAGGATCACGATGCCGACCGCGCGCGCGTCTACGTCACCGGCGCTTCCAACGGCGGGGCGATGGTGTTGCGCGTCGCCCTGCAGACGCCGGACTTCGCGCGCGCGTACGCCGCCGTCGGCGCCAGCGTCCCCGCGCCGGAGAATATGGCCGTCACGCCGAAGAACCGGCCCGTGTCCATGCTGCTCATGAACGGCACGGACGATCCCTTCAACCCGTGGCGCGGCGGCGACGTCGTCCTCTACGGTGTCTGGGGCAACCGCGGGCCGGTGCTCTCCGTGCAGGCGAGCATCGACTACTTCCGCCAGCTTGCAGGCCTCGCAGGCGCGCCCCAGGTGACGCAGTTCCCGGACCGCGATCCCGGCGACGGCAGCACCGCGGAGCGTTCGTTATGGTCCGCGCCCGGCAAGCGCAGCCTCGCGCTCTACACCATCCGAGGCGGCGGCCACAGCGTCCCGCATCCCGCCATGCACAACTTCCGCCTGCTGGGCAATTCCAACCGGGACATCCACGCCGCCAACGAGATTTGGAACTTCTTCCAGTCGGCGCCGTAGGAAGGGAGAGCAGGGACATGAAGATGGGCACCCACGACCAACGACTTTCCATCGCCGCACGTTGTTTAACGGTCGGCGGCTTCTTCCTCGGCGCTGCGGCGGTCTTCCACCTCCTTGCCGCGTCGCACATCCCCATGGTCCTGAAGAGAGTCCTTGATCCGAAGACTTACGCATTTCTCGAGCCGATCGTATCCTTCACGTTCCTTCTGAACGCTGTTCTACTCCTCCCCCTGTCGTTCAGCACGCTTTATTGCGCAGCTGCCATCCGCCGGGGAGAGCCTTGGGCGCGGTGGATAGGCCTCGCCAACGCTCTGACGGTGCTCGCCCTCCCTTGCTTGCTCGTGTGGTCGATGGGCCTCCGGTACTTCGCCGACGCGCCGCTATTCCTCGCGGGTGCGCTGTCGGTTGCGATCGCGGGGCTGCTCATGATACTGCCGCTGTTGTGGGCGTGGCGCGACATTGAATCTCACCATGACCAGCGAGGCTCCGAAAATGACTGAAGAATCTCCCAAGGCCCCGGTCGCAGCGCCAGCCGCATCGTCCTCCGAGGACCGGCTCGCCGCGGAGCTGCGTGGGTTCGGGCCGCTCGGATTGCTCGCGATGGTCGTCATCCTTGCGGGCAATCTGGTGCTCGGGCCGTTCCGGGCCGTTCCGGTGCTGGTGTGGGTCTGGTGGTCGCGCACTCCATGGCGCGAGATCGGCTACGTGCGGCCCAAGAGCTGGATTGGCGGCTTGGCCGTGGGCATCGTTTTTGGCACCGCGTTCAAATTGCTGATGAAGATCATCGTGATGCCGCTCCTTGGCGCGCCTGCGGTCAATCAGGCGTACCACGATTGGGCGGGGAACCCGGCCGCGCTGCCGTGGGCCCTGTTCCTGCTGATCGTCGGCGGAGGCTTCGGAGAGGAGACCATGTTCCGCGGGTACATGTTCGAACGCTGGGGCAAGCTCTTCGGCACCGGCGTGGGCGCCAAGACGGCGATCGTCTTGATAACCTCAGGGTTGTTTGGACTGGCCCATTACTCGGTCCAAGGGCTGGCCGGCATGGAGCAGGCCATCATCACCGGGCTCGTGTTCGGCACGATCTTCGCGGTCACGGGCCGGCTCTGGATGCTGATGTGCGCGCACGCCGCGTACGACGTGGCCGCGCTGGCGATGATCTACTGGAACCTTGAGTCCAAGGTAGCTCACCTCATCTTCAAGTAGCCCGGGGCGTCTGCTATATTCCGGCCCGCTTTTCGGACCGTCTTCCGGGAGGGGGCCACGATGAAACCGTCGTCAGAGATCCCACGGCCCGCGGGCTCGGTGGTGGCACACTCGCTGCGATTCGTCAAGAATCCTATACAGTTTTTCGAGGAGGCGTTTCGCGAGTGCGGCGACATCTTCGCGACGCGGATTCCCGGGCTCGGCAACTGGGTCTACGTCTGCTCGCCGGATCTCGTCAAGACCATGCTCGCGACGCCGCCCGACGTCCTGGCTGCCGGCGACATCGAGGGCTTCAGCCTCGCGCACATGCTCGGGCGGGGCGCCGCCTCCCACCTCGACGGACCCGCCTACCTGGAGCGCCGGACCGTCACCGCGCCGTACCTCGGTGCGGAAGGGAGCTTGCGCCACGTCGACGACGTCCGCCAGATCGCCGAGCGGAAGGTCGCGGAGTGGCCGCTCGGCGAGCCTTTCCCGCTCGTGCGGGCGCTCCAGCGGATTGCCCTCGAGTCGCTGATCAAGGTGCTTTTCAGCACGGCGGACCCGGAGAAGGCGCGCCGGCTCGCCGACCTCTACGAGAGCTTCTCCTTCAAGGGCCTGCGGTCGCCGACCGTCAACCATCCCAACCTGCAGATCGACTTCGGACCCTGGAGCCCCTGGCGGAAGGTCAAGAATCGGCGGGACGAGGTCGTCCGGGTGTTCTCGCAGGAGATCGCGGCCCGCCTCGCCGCCGTCGACCGGCCGGAGGAGGACGACCTCGTGCTCGGCATGGCCCGGGCGCGGCTGGCGGACGGCAGCCGGCTGTCGCGGGAGGTCATCCTCGCCGAGATCCTCGACCTGCTCTTCCAGGGCCACGAGCTGACCGGCGACTCGATGACCTGGACGATGGGCGAGCTCCTCGCCCACCCGGAGGTGCTGGCGCGGCTGCGCCGGGAGCTCGACTCCGATCCCTCCTACCTCGAAGCCGTGGTCTACGAGGGCCTGCGGCGGCGTCCCAGCAACTTCCTGACCGGCCTGCAGCGGGTGAGGCAGCCGATGGCCCTGGGCGGCTACCTGCTCCCCGAGCGCACCCTCATCGCCGTCTGCTACCCGGCCCTGGCGATCCGCGAGGAGCTCTTCCCGAGCCCCCAGAGCTTCGACCCGGAGCACTTCCACGGCAAGCAGCCGCCGACCGACGCCCGCTGCCCCTTCGGGAGCGGACCGCACACCTGCGCCGGCAGGGATCTCGCGGTCGTGATCATGAAGACGGCGCTGGCGACGATCGTCTGCAAGGCCGAGCTGAAGCTCGCCCAGACAGAGATGCGGGCGACCCGCAACGGCTACTACTTCGCGCCCAACCAGGGGCTGCTCGTGACGCTCGAAAAGCGGCTGTAGCGGTTGACAGCCCGGTCCCGCCATCGTTATCCTGACGGAGCCCGCAGAGAACAACCCAGGTAGAGAGCGTTTTCCGCAAGCCTTCGGGGCGGTCCCGAGGCGGCGGCAGCATTGCCATGTAGTTCGGGCGATAAAGGAGAAGGCACGTGAGCGAAGAGGCACAGCAGAACGACCTGGCAAAGAAGAGGGTGGTCTACCAGATCCCCGGACAAGCGGACGTCATTGTCCGGCGAGACCTGGAGTACTGCGTAACGGACGCGGGGGCGCTGACCCTGGATCTCTACTATCCGCCGGGGGCGCAGCCCGGGGAGCGGGTCCCGGCGGTGATCTTTGTGGCGGGATTTCCTGATCCGGGCATGCAGAGGATGATGGGCTGCAGGCTCAAGGAGATGGGGTCGTACGTTTCGTGGGGAGAGTTGACGGCGGCCTCCGGGTTGGCGGCCGTCGTCTATACGAATCGGGAGCCGGTGGCGGACGTGCACGCGTTGATCCGATATGTCCGGCAGAACGCCGCGTCGTTGGGAATCGACGAGAGCAGGATCGGACTATGGGCCTGCTCCGGCAACGTCCCGCTGGCGTTGTCGGTCCTGATGGAGGAGGCGGTGGGTTATCTCAAGTGCGCGGCGCTGTGCTACGGATTGATGTTGGACCTCGAAGGGTCCACCTCGATCGCCGAAGCGGCAAAGGCGTTCGGGTTCGCCAACCCGGCCGCGGGAAAATCCGTCGAGGACCTACCGCCGGACCTGCCTCTGTTCATCGCCAGGGCGGGTCAGGACCAGATCCCCCACCTGAACGAAGCGCTGGACCGATTCGTAGCCGCGGCGCTGCGTCGCAACCTGCCCATCACCCTGGTGAATCACCCCGCCGCCCCACACGCCTTCGACGTGATGCACGACAGCGAGACCGCCCGCGAGATCATCCGCCAGATCCTC
Source organism: Thermoanaerobaculia bacterium (assembly GCA_035603315.1). GTDB lineage: Bacteria > Acidobacteriota > Thermoanaerobaculia > Multivoradales > UBA5704 > DATNKQ01. Next base: position 2,036 of record DATNKQ010000321.1, on the reverse strand, counting down.
GCCTTCCTGCGGTTTTATCTCCTGGCGTAGGCGAGCCGCGGCCGCTGGCACAACCTCGGGTTGCACCGTTACTCCATCAAGCGGAACCAATCCTTCACCGTGAGACGAAGCCTGACGATCTCGTCTTCAGCAAGTGGGCAACAATGAGCGATGGGCGCTCGTAACATGTTGAGGTTAGTCATGATCCTCGTAAAGGCCTTTTGGCTCGAGAATATGGCGTCGAAGTCGTCCCAGTTGTTCCGCACGATCTCGCCGAGCTCGCCGAATGTTGTGAAGTCGATCTCCTCCTCAGATCGCAGGGTAACGCCAGAGTCGACCTCCCTCTGCATATTACTACTGGCGTTGTCCCGAATTGCGGGCGGCACACGAGTAGCCCACCAGTTTTCGCCGTGCGGGGCTTCTAGTGCCTCCGCGATGAGCTTGCGGATGCTCTTCTCGAGGCAGTAGAAGACTTCATAGTGCTTACCCATCTCGGAGGCTTCTTGCCGTAATGTCAGGGCAAACTGGGGATAGTAGTCTTCATCCTTCTGTTCGTGAGGTGACCTCTGGAGATCAATCTTGAGTCTTTGCTCGATCTTGTCGAGATCACGTTCTACCGCCGGTTGTGAGAATCCGAACAGCTTGATCTTTTCTTCGCCGTCCACGTCACTTCCTCAGCAGGTTGTCGCGAAGGGATTTAAATATCGCATTAAAAACGGCCGGGTCGTCGGTCTTCGGCAGTACAAGGTTGATGGTATATGAGAGGTTGAGGTCAAGTTCTCTGTGGGGTGGCCGATCCGCTTCGGATGTTCCTTTGGACTGCTCGTAGTCGCCCGGATGCTCTTCGTTCTCAATCGCCTGAGAGGCGCTGAAGTCCGCCAGTTTCCTGAGGGCCTCGAAGGTCTGGCAGATTAGCTGCACTACGCGGCTCTTTGACTCCAACCCCGAAATCTCCACAACCATCCCCTTGAAGTCCTCCTTATTCAGCGTATCTGCGTGCTCATTGCGCTCGAAAATCTCTCGGTAACCAGTCCTGAGGGCCTGCGCCATTGCCGCCTTGGAAGTAGCATTATTGCGAAAACTTCTGTATGTGTCTGTAGGGCGACCGTCACTTCCGAGGAATCCGAGTTTTTTCGCGAGCGGGATGAACTGCTTGTAATTCCCTCCACTACATCCAAGCTTCGTCTGCAGGAAGTCGCCTGTGAAGCGTTCGGGAGTCTGAGCGTGACGGACCTTTTCGAAGATCTTCACCATGCTCCCGGGCTGGATAACGTACGGCAATTTTGTTGACATTATCCCTCTTTTTCTCGCCAGAGCAGGCCAACGGCGCTGGAGGTGAGCGGCCTTGGAGCAACCTCTTCCGGCAAAAGCTCATCGAAGTCATCGCTGGTCCATACCGACCCGGCGTGCAGCCCTGGGACGCGAGGTTTAGTGGCGAGCGAGATCGGCACCAAGCGAGCTATAGGCTTGTCGCCTTCCGTGAGGATGATCTGCGCGCCTTCCGCCACTTGAGACACCAGCTCGGCGAGAGTGGCCTGAGTCTCGCGGACATCCACCGTCTTCGCCGTCATCGCCTTGCCTCCTATCCAATTCTAGCCCCGTGCGCCAGAACAGATCCAGCTGCCCTGATCTCAAGGCCGAACAATCCCGGCCTTCCGGGTGCTTCTGAGCCATTGGGTCTCCTGGTGGTGACGACCACAGCCTGAGACGGTGTAAGCTTACAGCGAGGTCTTATGGCCAAGGTCAGAGGAGTGTTTCGTGACCACAACCCGCGACTTGTCTCAACCGACAGCCGACTCTCAGGCCAATCTCCGACGCCGGAACGATCGTGTGCGCGAGTTGCTTCAGGAGTGGCGCACGGACAACTCGGGGTACGACGAAAGGATCTGGCCGATCCTCAAGGCTGAGATGGATGCGGACCGGCTGTCCTCGCGGCGGAGATTCGGCGAATGATCGCCGGCTGTCCCCTCCGCGAGGTCCTCATTCACCTACCATCCTCAGCGCGCGATCCATAACGGAATTGGATAGGTACATGCCAGCACCTCGTAAAGACTCGA
>DATNKQ010000295.1:0-2449 GCA_035603315.1 Thermoanaerobaculia bacterium | reverse complement strand
GCCCCGCGCCGGCCACTTCCAGAAGGCCGGCATCCCGCCCGTCCGGCGGGTGGCGGAGTTCGCGCTGGCGGCCGGCGAGGAGCCGCAGGCGGGCGACGAGGTCAAGGCCTCGATCTTTGCCGAGAACGACTACGTGGACGTCATCGGCACCAGCAAGGGCAAGGGCTTCCAGGGGGTCGTCAAGCGCCACGGCTTCAGCGGCGGACGCGCCACCCACGGCTCGATGTTCCACCGCGCTCCCGGCTCGATCGGCTCCTCGGCCTTCCCCTCGCGGGTCTTCCCGGGGATGCGGGCGGGCGGCCGGATGGGCGGCGAGCGGGTGACGGTCAAGAACCTGCAGGTGATCAAGGTGGACCCCGAGCAGAACCTGCTCTACCTGCGCGGCGCCGTGCCGGGAGCCAAGGACTGCTACCTGACGATCCAACGGGCCAAGCGGGGATGAGAAGCGACGTAGGGTGCGCTGGGCGCACCGCCATGGTGCGCGGAGCGCACCCTACGAAGAGCGGAGTGAACAGGAACTGATGCCATGAAGATCACGGTGAGGAACTTCGACAACCAAGAGCTGCGGGAGATCGAGCTGCCCGAGGCGGTGTTCGCCTATCCCTACAAGGAGCACCTCATCCACGAGGCGGTGCAGGCGTACCTCGCGGGCCGGCGCAGCGGCACCCACAAGACGAAGACGCGGGCCGAGGTCTCGGGCTCGGGCAAGAAGCTCTGGCGCCAGAAGGGGACCGGCCGCGCGCGCACCGGCGACATCCGCAACCCCAAGTGGCGGAAGGGCGGCATCGTCTGGGGCCCGGTGCCCCACAGCTGGGCCAAGGACCTGTCGGCGCGGGAGAAGAGGAACGCCCTGCGCTCGGCGCTGTCGCGGAAGCTCTCCGAGTCGCGCATCCTCGTCCTCGAGAGCTTGGACGTCGACAGCCACAAGACGCAGGCGCTCGCCAAGCGCCTGGCGGGCTTGGGCATCGCCGGCAAGGTCCTCCTCGTCGACAGCCGCGAGAACGACCAACTGGCTCTCGCGGCGCGCAACAACCCGGCCCTGAAGACGGTCGACGCCCTGGCGGTCACCGTCTACGACGTCGTCGACCGCCCTTACCTGGTGGTCTCCGAAGGGGCGCTCGGCCGACTGGTGGAGGTGCTCGCGAAATGAGAGTCCAGGAAGTGATCCGCCGGCCGTTGATCACCGAGAAGTCGACGTTGCTCCGGGACGACAAGAACATCATCGCCTTCGAGGTGGACCGCCGGGCCAACAAGATCGAGGTCAAGCGGGCGGTCGAGGCGCAGTTCAAGGTCAAGGTGGCCGAGGTGCGGGTGACCCTCGTCCACGGCAAGACCCGCCGCCAGGGCCGTTCCGTCGGGCGCCGCCCGGACTGGAAGAAGGCCTATGTTCGCCTCGCCGCAGGCGAGAAGCCGATCGAGTTCTTCGAGGGCATGTAAATGGCGATCAAAGAAAAGAATCCGACCAACCCGGCGAGCCGGTTCCAGACCCACCTGACGCACGAGGAGATCACGCGGACGGTGCCGCACAAGCCGCTCACCCACGGCAAGAGCGGCAGCGGGGGACGCGACAACCGCGGCCACCTGACCTCGTGGTGGCGGGGCGGCGGGCACAAGCGGCGTTACCGCGTGATCGACTTCAAGCGCGACAAGCACGGCATCCCGGCGACGGTGGCGTCGATCGAGTACGACCCCAACCGCTCGGCGCGCATCGCGCTCCTGAACTACGCCGACGGCGAGAAGCGCTACATCCTCTGGCCGCACGGCCTGGCGGTGGGCGCGAGCGTGGTGGCGGGCGAGAAGGCCGAGGTCAACGTCGGCAATGCCCTGCCGCTCCGCCTCATCCCGCTCGGCACGGTGATCCACAACGTCGAGCTCAAGATCGGCAAGGGCGGCCAGATGGTGCGGAGCGCCGGCGGCGGCGCCCAGCTCATGGCGCGCGAGGGCGGCTGGGCGCAGGTCAAGCTCCCCTCGGGCGAGGTGCGGCGGGTGCACGTCGAGTGCTATGCCACGATCGGCCAGGTCGGCAATCTCGACCACGAGAACGTCTCGATCGGCAAGGCGGGGCGCAACCGCTGGCTGGGCCGCCGGCCGCACAACCGGGGAGTGACGATGAACCCCGTCGACCACCCGATGGGTGGCGGCGAGGGCCGCACCTCGGGCGGCCGCCATCCCACGACGCCGTGGGGGGTGCCGACCAAGGGCTACAAGACGCGGAACAACAAGCGCACGGACAAGATGATCGTGCGCCGGCGCAACAAGAAGTAAGAGAGGGACGAAACGATGGCACGTTCGCTCAAGAAGGGGTACTTCATCGACGATCACCTGCAGGACAAGGTGTCGGCGATGAACGACCGCGGCGACCGGCGGGTGATCAAGACCTGGTCGCGGCGCTCGACGATCACGCCCGAGATGGTGGGCCACACGATCGCCGTGCACAACGGAACCAAGT
>DATNKQ010000180.1:0-20178 GCA_035603315.1 Thermoanaerobaculia bacterium | reverse complement strand
GACCGGAGGGGGTGCGGAAACCGCCCTGCGAGCGCGGGTGGAGCGAAGCGGGTGGCGGCCGGCCGACAGCTCCGGACGCCACCCATGAACCCCACGTGGGCGGGAACGTCCCACCCATCGCTGGAACCCGCAAAGCGGAGAGAGCTTGCGGCGGGAACTTTCCTCCCGCGCCGCCGGTCTGATCTCTGCGTGATCCAGAAGGACACGCCCTCCCTCCCTGTTGTACCGTAGGACCGCTTCTCAACCCATTTCCAGGAGAACGTCGATGTCGACTCCGTCGAAGGTCCGGGCCAAGGTCCAGGCTCGCCTATCCGCCCTCTTCCGCCGCTGGCACTGGAAGGACGCCGCCCTCGCCGTCCTCACCCTGCTGCTCGTGGCGGTCTCCGGCTTCGCCTTCCGGGCCAAGCTCGCCGCCGCCGCGAGCTGGTTCCGGCCCGGCCCCAAGGCCGAGCAGGTGGCGGTCTTCGACGTCGTCATGGACCGCAAGAACCGCGCGTACGTCGACGTGCTCTTCGACCGCCCGCTGGGGCAGGGACACGTGGGGGACGTGCTCGAGAAGGCGCCGGCGAAGATCGCGCCGGCGCTGACCGGTTTCTGGAAGTGGCAGGACACCAACGCCCTGCGCTTCCAGCCTTCCGGCGGCTTCCCCATCGCCTCGGAGTACACCATCCGGCTGCTGCCCGAGCAGCTGCTCAAGCCCGGGCAGGAGTTCCACGGCGACACCGAGCTCAAGCTGGTGACCGACCGCTTCCTCGTCGAGAGGGTGGTCTTCCAGGAGGAGCCGGCGATCGAGGGCAAGAGCAGGGTCGTCCTCCGCGGCACCCTCTACTTCAACTACGGCGTGCGGCCCGAGACGCTGGCGGGCAAGGTGACGCTCGCCGACCCCGAGGCCAAGGACGGCAAGCTCGCGGTGGAGCTCGAGACCGGCTATCAATCCGCCCAGATCGGCTTCCACACGGCGGCGGTGCAGAAGAAGAAGGAGGAACGGAAGCTCCGCCTCGTCATCGCCGGCGACTTGACGCCGGCCGAGGGCAACGTCTCGCTCGGCCAGGACTACGTGCAGGAGATCCCCCTGGGGTCGAGCGAGAAGCTGGCGGTGTGGGACGTCACGCCGGAGCCGGGCGATCGCGAGTCGACGGTGCGCATCCGCTTCTCGTCGCCGGTCTCCGCGGCGGTGGCCGAGAAGTACGTGCGGATCGAGCCGGCGGTCAAGTACCGCCCCTCGGCGGACCGCAACGTCCTCTCGCTGACCGGCGAGTTCCGTCCCGGCTCGGCCTACAAGATCGTCATCGGCAAGGGCATGCCGGCGACGGACGACGCGGTGCTGCAGGCCGACTACGAGGGGAAGATCGAGCTGCCGGACCTGCAGCCGGAGGTCAAGTTCCAGAGCCCGGGGATGTTCCTCTCCGCCGCCGGCCATCACACGGTGGCGATCGACAGCGTCAACGTCGGCGAGGCCGAGCTGACCATCGATCGCGTCTACCTGAACAACCTCTTCTTCCTCTTCAACCACGGCGGCTTCTACGACGACGAGTACTCGTGGGGCGGCGGGGTGTCGCACGCCCTGGGGAGCCGCGTCGCCGAGGAGAAGCTGACGCTGCGCCATCCCAAGAACAGGCGCGTCCTGACCCCCCTGACCCTCGGCCGCCACGCGCCGGAGAAGCCCGGCCTCTACCGCGTCTGCGTCGGCAAACCGGGCGGCGACAAGAAGGCGCAGCGCTGGCTGCTCCTGACCGATCTCGGGGCGGTGGCGAAGAGCGGCAAGGGGGAGTTCCTCGTCTGGGTCTCCTCGTTCCGCGACCTGGCGGCGGTCGAGGGGGCCAAGGTGACGCTGCTCTCGGATCAGAACCAGCCGATCGGCTCGGGGCGCACGGACGCCCAGGGGATCTGGCGTCTGACCGACGCCAAGGCGTTCGAGGGCCAGGAGCCCTACATGGTGACGATCGAGAAAGGGGACGACTGGAGCTTCCTCCTGCTCGGCAAGATGCGGGTCGATCCCACGGGCTTGGACGTCGGCGGCGCCGAGACGCTGGCCTCCGGCTACACGGCGTTCCTCTACGGCGAGCGCGACATCTACCGGCCGGGCGAGAAGCTCAAGGGGATCGCGCTCGTCCGCGACGCCCATCTCAAGGCGCCGCCGAAGATGCCGCTGCTGCTGACCTGGAAGGATCCGCAGGGGCGCGAGCGCGGTACCCAGAAGCTGCGCTCGGACGAGCGGGGGAGTGCCGAGTTCCACCTCGACCTGCCGGGCTACGCTCTGACCGGCGCCAATTCCCTCGAGCTGTCGATCGGCGAGGAGGTGGTGGGGCAGTACCGCTTCCAGGTCGAGGAGTTCGTCCCCGACCGCATCAAAGTGGAGATCGCCAAGCCGGCGGCGCCGGTGCTGCCGGGGCAGCCGCTGGCATTCCAGGTGGGGAGCGCCTATCTTTTCGGGCCGCCGGCGGCGGGGCTGCCGGTCGAAGCGCGGGTGCGCCTGGTGGACGCCAGCTTCTCTCCCAAGGGCTTCGAGGACTTCACCTTCCGCAACGCCGAGCGGCAGATCGACGAGCGGGAGATCCTCTCGCAGCAGGGGGCCTTGGACGAGCACGGCCAGAAGGCCTTCACCGTCACCATGCCGGCCGGGGCGCCGGTGCCCTCGGGGCTCGAGGCGGTGCTGACGGCGCGCGTGCAGGAGCAGGGCGGGCGCGGCGTGTCAGCGATGGCGCGGGTGCCGGTCCACCCTTATCCCTACTATGTCGGCTTGAAGCGGCTGGGGGAGGGCTATCCCGACCCCGGCCAGCGGGTCGAGCTCGAATGGGTCGCCGTGGCGCCCCCCGTTGCGACTGCTGCGCCCGCCGCGGCGCCGCCGGACGGCGGCAAGCTCACGGCCTCCGGCCCGCTCCGCGCCGAGCTCTTCCGCGACCGCTGGAACACCGTCCTCAAGAAGTCCGCGGGCGGCTACACCTACGAGTCGACCCGCGACCCGGAGCTCATCGACAGCCTCGCGCTGCCGGGCGGCAAGGAGCGCGGCACCTTCGGCTTCGCGCCGCGCCAGGTCGGCAGCTATCGGGTGGTGGTCACGGACCCCGGCACCCAGGCCTCGACCGAGGTCGAGTTCTACGTCAGCGGTTGGGGCTACTCCCCGTGGGCGGTCAAGAACCCCTCGCGGCTGGAGATCGACCTCGACAAGGAGGAGTACGCGCCGGGCGACACCGCCCAGGTGCAGGTGCGGGCGCCCTTCCCCGGCAAGCTCCTGCTGACCGTCGAGCGCGGCGGCGTCCTCTACACTTCGGTCCACGCGCTCACCGGCAACACCGCCAAGATCGCGGTGCCGGTGACCCTCGACTTCCGACCCAACGCCTACGTGACGGCCACCCTCGTGCGGCCGGTCAAGGACCTCGAGCCGGGCTCCGTCGGCCGCTCCTTCGGGGCGGTCCCCATCTCGGTCGACCGCACGGCCAACCGCCTGACGGTCGCTATCACCTCGCCCAAGGAGATCCGGCCGGGCACCAAGCTGCAGATCGGCGTCAAGGTGACGGGAGCCCCCCTCGCAGGCACCGGCGCCGGCGACAAGGACGGCCGGACCATCGTCACCGTCGCCGCGGTCGACGAGGGCATCCTGCAGCTCATCGATCAGAAGACGCCGCGGCCGTTCGACTTCTTCTACCGCAAGCTGGCGCTCCAGGTGACCTCCTACGACGCCTTCAGCCTGCTCCTGCCGGAGGTCAAGCCGGAGCCCCCGGGCGGCGGCGAGGGGGAGGCGCAGCACGTGCGGACGGCGGGGATACGGCGCGCCGAGCCGGTCGCTTTCTGGTCGGGGCCGGTGACCACCGACGCCGCGGGCAACGCCAAGGTCAGCTTCACTCTTCCCGAGTTCCAGGGGGCGCTCCGCATCATGGCGGTCGCCGTGCGCGGCTCCCGCTTCGGCTCCGCCGACGGCATGACCCGGGTGCGCGACCCGCTGGTCCTCCTCCCCACCTTCCCGCGCATCCTCTCGCTCCAGGAGACCCTGAGCGTGCCGGTCACCGTGCGCAACGACACCGGCAGGGACGGCGCCTTCCAGGTGGCCCTCGCCACCCAGGGGCCGGTCCAGGTGGTGGCGCCGAGCTCGCAGAATCCGCAGAACCCGCAGACCGTGCAGGTGTCGGTCGGGCACGAGAAAACGGTCTACTTCACCGTCCGGACCGCCGACGCGATGGGCGACGCGCACTTCGTCCTCACCGCCCAGGGCAACGGTCAGACCACCCGGGCGACCGCCGTCGTCACGGTGCGCCCGGACCTCCCCGTCTTGAGCCAGGAGCAGGCGGGCGCCGCGACCGCCGCGGTGACCGACCTGCCGGCGCTGCCCGCCGGGCGCCTGCGGCCGGAGACGGTGCGCCGCGAGCTGCGCATCGGCCCGATCCCGCTGGTGCAGTTCGCCGGCAAGCTGCGCGACCTCCTCAATTACCCCTACGGCTGCCTCGAGCAGACGGTGTCGACCGCCTTCCCGCTGCTCTATCTCGGCGAGCTCGCCCAGAAGCTCGATCCCGAGCTCTTGGATCCCAAGAAGGGCAGGGGAGATCCAGCGGCCTACGTACAGGAGGCGCTGGTGCGCATCTCCAGCATGCAGGTCGACGGCGGCTTCTCGCTCTGGCCGGGCGGCGAGACGGTCCACCCGTGGGGCACCGCCTACGCGGCGCACTTCCTCGTTGAGGCGCGGCGGGCCGGGCATCCGGTGCCGGACTACCTCTACGACGGCGCTCTGGGCTATCTGGCGGGAGACGCCAAGTCGAAGTCGGACTACGGCAGCGACGAGCTGGAGCGGATCGTCTACGAGCTCTTCGTCCTCGCCCGCGCCGGCAAGGCCGACCTGGGGACCATGGACTTCCTGCGCCAGAAGCAGCTCCAGAACCTGCATCCGGAGTCGCGCGCCCTCCTGGCCGCCGGCTACGCGGCGGTGGGCAATCCGCAGGCGCTCGCGGGCCTCCTCGCCAACCTCGGCGAGGTCGAGCGCGTCGAGCGGCAGACCGGCGGCAACTTCAACTCGGTCGTCCGCAACCAGGCGATCGTGCTCCTGGCGCTCCTCGACGCGGCGCCCGCCGACCCCCGCATCCCCGGTCTCGTCGACAGCCTGGCGCGCGGCTCGCGCGACCTCGGCGCGTGGACGACGCAGGAGAGCGGCTGGACGCTCCTCGCCCTGGGACAGCTCTTCCGCCGGCAGGCCAAGCTGCCCGCCTACTCGGGGACGGTGCTGGTGGGCGGCAATCCGGCTGGCACCTTCACCAACCAGACGGTGACCTTCCGCGACCTCCCGGGTGACGGGCCGATCCGCATCCAGATGAACGGCGGCTACGCGCCGAACGCCGCCTTCTACAGCCTCGTCACCCGCGGCGTGCCCACCGACGACGCCTTCGCGCCCAGCCACGCGGGCCTCGAGATCGAGCGCGAGATCCTCGACCGCAACGGCAAGCCGGCCGATCTCAACGAGGTCAAGCAGGGCGACCTGCTGGTCTTGAAGACGCGCGTGCGGAGCGTCGTCGGCGCGGTCGAGAACGTGGTCATCGAGAACCTCCTGCCGTCGGGGATCGAGGTCGAGAACCCGCGCTTGAAGACGACCGAGACGCTGCCCTGGGTGACCGACGCCGGCATGGACCTGGCCCGCCTCGACCTGCGGGACGACCGCATCCTGGTCTTCGCGGATCTGCCGGCCAACTCCTGGGTCAACCTCTACACCCTGGCGCGGGCGGTGGCGCCGGGCAGCTTCCGGCTGCCGCCGGCCCACGCCGAAGCGATGTACAACCCGGCTCTCCAGGCAACGGCCGAGCGCGGACGGATTCAGGTGAAGGTGGTGAAGTAGGTGAAGAGACTTCTGCGCTTCGCCGTTTCCCCCCGAGGGGCGTGGTTCGTCCTGGCTGCGGCTTTATGCCTGCCGCTCCTGACCTTCCTCCTCCTCGATCGCCTCTTTCCCTTTCCGTACCGGACGCTGCGGCGGCCGGCGGCCCTGGTGGTGGCGGACCGCGACGGGGAGCCGCTGCGCTTCTTCCTCCCCGCCGACGGCCGCTGGCGGCTGCCGGTGCGGCTCTCGGAGCTCCCTTCTGAGCTGCCGCGGGCGCTCGTCGCCTCCGAGGACCGGCGCTTCTACAGCCATGCCGGGGTCGATCCGTTGGCCGCCCTCCGCGCCGCCTGGACCGACCTCCGCGCGCGGGCCGTCGTCTCGGGGGCCTCCACCATCCCGATGCAGATCGCCCGCATGGCCGAGCCGCGCCGGCGGACGGTCTGGTCGAAGGCGCGGGAGAGCTTCCGCGCCCTGCAGCTCGAGCGGCGCTTCGGCAAGCGCGAGCTCCTGGAGATCTACCTGAACCTCCTCCCCTACGGTGGCAACGTCGAGGGGGTGGGGGCGGCGGCCTGGTTCTACTTCGGCAAGCCGCCCGACCGCCTGTCGCTGGGCGAGATCGCTCTCCTGACGGCGCTCCCCCGGTCGCCTTTGCGCTACGACCCGACGGCCGGCGTCCGGGGCAACCGGGCGGCCCGCGTCGCGCGCGACCGCGTCCTCCTGCAGCTCCGCGCGCGCGGCACCTTCGAGGCCGCGGAGATCGCCGAGGCGCTGCGCCAGCCGGTGCCCAGGACGCGGCGCCGCCCCCCCTTCTCGGCGCCGCACTGGACGGAGCTCGTGGCCTCCCGGCTGCCCCGCTTCCAGCAGCCCGCGATCGGCGGGCGCGGGGATCGGAGGGAGCGCGGCGAGTGGGTGCGCACCACTCTCGACCGCCGGCTGCAGCGGATCGCCGAGGAGCAGGTGGGCCGTCGGATCGGCGAGCTCCGCGGCGTGGGGATCGGCAATGCCGCGGTGGTGGTGATCGAGAACGCACCGCCGGCCGGCGCCTACTCCGCAGCCTCGTCGCGCGCCGCCGGCCGGGCGGTGCGGGCGCTCGTCGGCTCCGCCGGCTTCTTCGACCGCGCGCGGCAGGGGCAAGTCGACGGCGCCGCCGCCCGCCGGTCCCCGGGTTCGACGCTCAAGCCCTTCCTCTATGCCATGGCGATCGACGAGGGGCGGGTGCTCCCCGACTCCTACATCCTCGACGTGCCGACGGACTACGGCGGCTACGTGCCGGAGAACTACGACGAGCGCTACCGCGGCCGCGTGACCGTGCGCGAGGCGCTGATCCACTCGTTGAACGCGGCAGCCGTCCGCCTGCTCTCGGAGGTCGGCCTCACCGACTTCCACCAACTCCTCCTGCGCGGCGGCCTGCAGACCCTTGACCGGCCGTCCGCGAAGTACGGCCTGCCGCTCATCCTGGGCGACGGCGAGGTCACGCTCCTCGACCTCACCAACCTCTACGCCACCCTGGCGGAGGGAGGGCTCCACCGCCCGCTGCGCCTGATCGCCGGCCCCGGCGCCGAGCCGCCTCCCCAGCGCCTCTTCTCCCCCGAGGCGGCCTGGGCGGTCAGCGAGATCTTGACCGACCTGCGGCGTCCCGACCTGCCGGAGGCCTGGGACATCACCCGCGACGCGCCCGGGGTGGCCTGGAAGACCGGCACCTCCTACGGCCACCGGGATGCCTGGGCGGTCGGCTGGTCGGACCGCTACACCATCGGCGTCTGGGCGGGGAACTTCGACGGCCGGCCGGTCAAGGGGATCTCGGGCAGCCAGCACGCCGGGCCGCTCCTCTTCGACCTCTTCCGCGCCGTCGAGAGGGGAGGGGGAGCGGCGGGCGAGCCCGGCACCGCGGCCGGGCCGCGCCGGCCGCCGGGCGTCCACCTGGAGGAGATCGAGGTGTGCGCCCTGAGCCATGAGCTGCCAGGCCCCTTCTGCCCTTCCCGCATCCGGGTCAGCTACCTGCCCGGCCGCTCGCTCCTCGCGAGCTGCGCGCTCCACCGGCAGGTGCTGGTGGACGCCGACAGCGGCGATCTCCTGGCGGGCGATTGTGTCGGAACGCGGCCGCACCGCTTCCGTCTCCTCACCCTCTACCCGCCGGAGCTCGCCGCCTGGTGGCGGTCGCAGGGCAACGAGGTGGAGGACGTGCCGCGCCTCCACCCTGACTGCCGCGGCATCCCGGCAGGCGATCCACCACGGATCGTCTCGCCCCAGGCGGCGATCGCCTACCGCCTCCGCCGCGACGCGCCCGCGCAGTTCCAGCGCATCCCGCTGGTCGCCCAGGCCGGCCCCGGCGCCAGCCGGCTCTTCTGGTATCAGGACGGGCTGCTGGTCGCCACCAACGCCCCGGCGGAGAAGGTCTTCCTCTCGCCGGAGCGCGGCCCGCATCGTCTGGTGGTCACCGACGATCTGGGGCGCTCGACCGGGCTGTCGTACAAGGTGGAGTGAGACGCTAAGGGCTGAAGCGCTGGCCAAAGAGCCCGGCGACGCCGTCGCGCCAGACGACGACGAAGTTGCCCACCCCGCCGATCCCGCCCAGGGTGGCGACGTCGGGCTTGGCGGGGAGGCTGTCCGCCAGGGTGGCGACGGTGAACTCGGGACCGCTGGCGGTGCCGTTGGCGGCGAAGCGCCGTCCGGAGACGCTGGGGAGGGCACCCGCGTCGCTCTCCCAGACGACGACGAAGTTGCCGGCCGGATCGTGCGCGATAGCGGGGCTCTTCTGCTCGCCGTCGGTCTTCGTATTGACGAGGATGGTGCCGCCGATGGGGACGCCGAAGCGGTTGAAGCGCCGGGCCAGGATGTCGGCCCGGGCGACCGCGGGCGTCTGGTCAGACTGCCAAGCGACGGCGAAGGAACCGCCCGGGCCGCAGGAGATGTCGGCCGCGGAGTCGTCGTTCTCCGGCGCCGCGATCACCGTCTCGCCGCTTCCCAACGGGACGCCGCCGACGGAGAGGCGGCGGGCGGAGACCCCTTTCTTGCTGGGCTCGAAGGGGAAGAAGCCGTCGACGCTCGTCCACACCGCGACCGGCCGCCCGAAGCTGTCGACGCAGACGGCGGGCCGGTCGCCGCTGGCGAGGCCGCTGTTGAGCTGGATGGGCGGACCCAGCGGGGCACCGGCGGCGTTGAACCGCCGCGCCAGCACCTCCGGCGGATCGCCCTTGCCGGCGGGCGCCAGGCGGATCCAGACAGCGACGAAGCCGCCGTTGGCGAACTTGGCGACCGCCGGGCTGGCGTCGATGGGCGGCGGGCTCGCCGCGGGGGCGTCGACGTTGACCTGGATCGCCGGGCCGAGGCGGGCGCCCAGCTGGCTGAAGCGCTGGGCGAAGACGTCGCTGTTGCCGCCGGCGACCGCGGACCACGCCGCGACGTATCCGCTCTGGGGATCGGCGGCCACTGCCGCGTCGTACTGCTGAAGGTTGGTGCGCGGATCGAGCAGGAAGTCGCGGGTGCGCGGCGCGCCGGAGGGGGCGAAGAGGCGGGCGGGAACGTCGCCCACCCGCGGGGTCAGGGTGCTGGCGCCCTGCCAGACCACCAGGAAGCGGCCGGAAGGCGTCCCCGCCACCACCGGCGCCTCCTTCCTGCAGTCGCCACAGCTGCTGACGCTGAATTTGCCGCCGAGCGGCACCGGATTCGCCCACGCCGCGGCGGCGGCAAGGGAGAGCGCGATCGACAAGCCGGAGAGAACGGTGATGCGCTGCGCGGGCATCGACATGACAGCCTCCTTCGGTTCATGGCGATCCCGGCCTATGACCGCGATCGCGCGGGTCCTGATCGTCCTTACAACGCCTAGTTCTACGGCCCGCGGGGAATCGGCGTTGGGGAGCGGACGCCGCGGTTACTTTTTCCCGGCATGCTGTGTCTAAGGTGAGCAGAGAGGAGATGGCCCATGCCGAGCTCGTCCGCCACCGACGCACCTGAGCGCGCGATCCCCAAGCCCCGGCGGCTCCTCGCCGATCCTCGCCACTATCAGATCCTCATCCTCGCCGCGCTCCTCGCCTATGGAGTTTTCGCGCTCGACTTCGAAGTGCGGCCTCTCCGGGTGGCGATTCTCCTGGCCACCGCGCTGCTGGCCCAGTGGGCCTGCACCCGCTTCTGGCGGCTGCCCGCCTTCGACCCGCGGAGTGCCCTCATCTCGGGACTGTCCCTCTGTCTCCTCCTCCGCGCCGGCTCCGAGCTCCTCGCCGTCGCCGCCGCGGTGGTGACGATCGGCAGCAAGTTCGCGCTCCGCTTCCGCGGCAAGCACGTCTTCAATCCCACCAACTTCGGGATCGTCGCCATGATGCTGGCGACGGGCAAGGTGTGGGTCTCCCCCGGCCAGTGGGGCAACGCCGCTTTCTTCGCCTTCCTCATGGCCTGCCTGGGTGGCCTGGTGGTCAACCGCGCGGCGCGCGCCGACGTCACCTACGCCTTTCTCGGCTTCTACTTGGCTCTGCTCTTCGCGCGCGCTCTCTGGCTCGGCCAGGCTGCGGCCATCCCGCTCCACCAGCTGGAGAACGGCGCCTTCCTCCTCTTCACCTTCTTCATGATCTCGGACCCCAAGACGACGCCCGACTCGCGGGCCGGCCGCATCCTCTTCGCCGGTCTCGTCGCTTTGGGCGCCGGCCTCGTCACCTTCGTGCTCTACCGCCCCAACGGCCTGCTGCTCTCGCTCGCCCTCTTCTCCCTCGCGGTGCCTCTGATCGACCGCCTGCTGCCGGGCCGGCGTTACGCCTGGCAGGCCGTCGCGCACCGGCCGATCGTCCGCGAGATCGCCGCCGTCCCCGTTCCTGGAAGGGCCTGACTTCCCTAGAAGGAGGAGTCGCCATGAAACGCGTCACCCTGATCGCCGCCCTCGCCGTGCTGGCCGCCCTGCTGCCGGTCCGCGCCGCCCATGCCTTCTGCGGCTTCTACGTCGCCAAGGCGGACACCAAGCTGTTCAACCAGGCTTCGCAGGTGGTCCTGGTGCGCGACGGCGACCGCACCGTCATGACCATGGCCAACGATTTCCAGGGGGACCTGAAGGAGTTCGCCATGGTCATCCCCGTGCCGACCTTCTTGGAGCGCGGGCAGATCCACGTCGCCGACAAGGGGCTCATCGATCATCTCGACGCCTACTCGTCGCCGCGCCTGGCCGAGTTCTTCGACGCGGACCCCTGCCCGCGCTACATGGAGGATGCGAGGGCCGAGGGCGGGGTCGTCGGCGGAGCCCCCGGCGCCGCCGCCCAGCCCATGGAGATCCCCAAGCCCCACGGCGTCACGGTCGAGGCCACCTACACGGTGGGCGAGTACGACATCCTCATCCTCTCGGCCAAGGAGAGCGACGGCCTCGAGGCCTGGCTCACGGAGAACGGCTACCGCATCCCTGCCGGCGCCTCGCGCGTCCTCGGCAGCTACATCAAGCAGGGGATGCGGTTCTTCGTCGCCAAGGTCAACCTGAAGGAGCAGGCGAAGCTCGGCTTCGCCTCGCTGCGCCCGCTGCAGGTGGCCTACACCTCGCCCAAGTTCATGCTGCCCATCCGCCTGGGGATGGTCAACGCCAACGGCACCCAGGAGCTCTTCGTCTACGCCCTCACCCGTGGGGGCCGGGTGGAGACCACCAACTACCGCACCGTCAAGCTCCCCTCGGACAAGGACGTGCCGCTCTTCGTGAGGGCCGAGTTCGGCGACTTCTACAAGGCGATGTTCGGGCGCCAGGTCCGGCGGGAGGACATGCGGGCTGTCTTCCTCGAGTATGCCTGGGACATGAGCTCGTGCGACCCCTGCGCCGCCGAGCCGCTGTCCGGCGAGGAGCTCCGGAAGCTCGGAGTCTTCTGGCTCGACGGCGGCGACGCGGGCAGCGGGGGCGCCTTCGTCTCGCGTCTCCACCTGCGCTACGACGCCGCCCACTTCCCGGAGGACCTGGTCTTCCAGCAGACCGCCGACACCGAGAGCTTCCAGGGGCGCTACGTGCTCCATCATCCCTGGAAGGGCAGGGCCGAGTGCGTGCAGGGGCGCGCCTACCGGCGCGGTCTGCCCAAGCGGCGGGAGGCGGAAGCCGTCAGCCTCGCCGCCTTGACCGGCTGGGACGTCAACGCCATCCGCGCCAAGATGAAGCTCCCGAAGACCGCCCATGCCTCTGCAGATGCGACCGCGGGCGACGAGCCCTGGTGGAAGGCCATCTGGAAGGACTAGCGGCTCCCGCGAGCCCGAAAGGAGATGCCCATGAAACGGTCCGCCATCGTCATCCCGCTCCTCCTCGCCGCCGCCCTCGTGCCGGCGCGCGCAGTCGCCTTCTGCGGCTTCTACGTCGCCAAGGCCGACACCAAGCTGTTCAACAAGGCATCGCAGGTCGTTCTGGTGCGCGACGGCGACCGCACGGTCATGACCATGGCGAACGACTTCAAAGGCGACCTGAAGGAGTTCGCCATCGTCATCCCCGTCCCCACCTTCCTCGAGCGCGGGCAGATCCACGTCGCCGAGCGGGCGCTCCTGGACCATTTGGACGCCTACTCGGCGCCCCGCCTGGTGGAGTATTTCGACGGCGATCCCTGCCGCCGGGTCTACGAGTTCGCGGTGCCCGCCCCGATGATGCGGAAGGAAGCCTCCATGGATGCCGCGGCGCGGGCGAAGAGCCTGGGGGTCAAGATCGAAGCCACCTACACGGTGGGCGAGTACGACATCCTCATCCTCTCCGCCAAGGAGAGCAACGGGCTCGAGATCTGGCTGCGCGAGAACGGCTACCGCGTCCCCGCCGGGGCGGCGCGCATCCTCGGCGTCTATCTCAAGCAGGGGATGCGGTTCTTTGTCGCCAAGGTGAACGTCAAGGAGCAGGGGAAGCTCGGCTTCACCTACCTGCGGCCTCTCCAGGTGGCCTACGAGTCGCCCAAGTTCATGCTCCCCATCCGCCTCGGCATGGTGAACGCCGACGGCCCGCAGGAGCTCTTCGTCTACGCCCTGACGCGCCAGGGGCGGGTGGAGACCACCAACTACCGGACGGTCAAGCTCCCCGCGGACATGGACGTGCCGCTCTTCGTCAAGGACGAGTTCGGCGACTTCTACAAGGCCATGTTCCGCCGCCAGGTGGACAAGGAGGAGATGCGGACGGTCTTCCTCGAGTACGCCTGGGACATGAGCTGGTGCGACCCCTGCGCCGCCGACCCGCTCTCCAGGGACGAGCTGCGGCAGCTCGGCGTCTTCTGGCTCGAGGCCCCCGCCGGCAACGAGGGCAGTCCCGGTCCGAAAGGCCCGGTGCGCCCCATGCGCCGGCAGCCGCCTTTCATGAACGGGGCGGCGAACGTCTTCCTCTCCCGCCTCCACCTGCGCTACGACGCCGCGCATTTCCCCGAGGACCTGGTCCTCCAGGAGACCGCCGACCGCGAGAACTTCCAGGGCCGCTACATCCTGCGCCACCCCTGGAAGGGGGGCGAGCAGTGCGCCGAGGCGGCGGCCTACCGGCGCGAGCTGCGCCTACGGCAGGAGCGCGACGCCGAGACCCTGGCGAGGCTCACCGGCTGGGAGGTCAACTCGATCCGCCGCAAGATGAACCTCCAGGCCAGCGCTACGCGGCGGGGCGAAGAGCCCTGGTGGAAGTCGATCTGGAAGGACTGAACGTGCATCACCCCCCGGACAGCAGGTGATGGAGGCGGAAGTGGTGCTGCTCGCGGTAGCGCTCGAACTCGGCGCGCTGCTCGGGGGTGAGGATGGCGCTGATCCGCTGGCGCGACCGTTCGAGGATGGCGTGCATGCGGGGGAGCATCTCGTGGCGCACGGCCATCGCCTCGGCGCGGCCCTCGGCGAGGATTTTCTCGACCTGCGCCTGCTGCGCCGCCGTGAGGTCGAGCCGGTGCTTGAGGTCGGCGGCGAGCAGGCGGGTGCCGAGGGCGGAGAGACCTCCCGGCTGGTGCAGCTTGTGGAGGTAGAAGGCATGGGTGCCCAAAACCCCCACCAGGATCCCCACCAGGAAGAGCGCGATGATCGCGGCGATGGCCGTCGATCGTCTCACCGGCCCTCCCCGGGATGGAGGGCGGCATAGGTCAGGATCGCCTCGGGGCTGGGGTCGTCGTCGCCCAGGAGCGAGCTCGCCGGCGGCGTCTGCGCGAGGCCGATGCCTCCCAGGATCAGGGCCAGCACGGTCGCCGCGGGCAGCAGGCGGACGGCCACCCAGCCGAGCACCTCGGCCGAGCGGGGCAGGCGGGCGACGACGCGGCGGGCGAACGTCGGGTCGGGCCGCACGTCGAGGCGCGAGCGCAGCGCCAGGCGCGCCGCCGCCAATCGGGCGGCGAAGCGCGCGCACTCCGGGCAGGCCGCGAGGTGCCGCTCGCTCTCCGGAGCGAGAGGCGCCGTCGTCTCGACGCGCGCGAGAAGGTCGCGAACGCGGTCACAGTCCATGGTTTCAGCCCTCCTCCAGGATCCGGCGCAGCCGTCGCCGCGCCCGGTGGGCGCGGACCTTCACGTTGACCCTCGTCCAGCCCAGACGCTGGGCGATCTCCGCCACCGACCAGCCCTCACCTTCGAGAAGAGTGAGGAGGAAACGGTCGTCGGCGGGCAGGGTGGCCAGCAGCCGCTCGACCTCCAGCCTGGCGTCCGGGTCCGCGGAGCCGGCGGCCAGCGTCCCCTCCTCGGGGAGCGGCTCGGTGGCGACCATCCGGCGGCGCAGCCGATCGTAGGCGCAGCGCAGGCAGATGCGGGTCAGCCAGTGCTCGAACGGTGCTTGCGCACGGTAGGTCCCGAGCTTCGTCCAGGCGCGGAGGAACGTCTCCTGGGCGACCTCCTCGACCTCTTCCGGGCGGCGGAAGAAGCGTCCGAGCATCCGGAAGACGCGGTCCTGCTGACCGCGGACCAGCGCGCCGAAGGCGTCCTGGTCGCCTTCTAAGCTCGCTCGCACCAGGTGAGCTTCGGGATCCTGCACAGAGGCGGCTTGCTCCATCGTGCTCAGACTGTAGGATCGTTCCATATCACCGATGGTCGCCGGCCAAGCCCCATGAGAGGCGGCGCCGAGCTCTCCTCGATGATCGAGACGGGCGCTCCCTACCTGCGGTTACAATTCGCTTACGCGTAACCGATCGACCCCGGCGCCCATCTTGCCGTGTAGAGGGAGCCTGAAGCCCCTCCATTCTACGGAAAAGGAGAAGTCATGAACCGTTCGAAGGTCCTCATCCTCTGTGCCCTGTGCCTGCTGGTGCCCGCCCTCCTGCTGGCAGCCGCCAACGCCGCCGGGCCGGCCGCGGAGCCCGGGCAGCACGGCGGGTTCCTGAAGCATATCGCCGCCAAGCTCGACCTGACCGCCGACCAGACGACCACCATCCAGGGCATCTTCGCCAACCACAAGGCCGACCTGACGGCCCAGGGCACCGCCCTGATGAACGCCCGCACCGCCCTCTTCGACGCCATCCATGCCGACGCCGTCAACGAGGACGCCATCCGCGCCGCGGCGCAGAACGTCGGCAAGGCCGAGGCCGACCTGGCGGTGACGCGGGCGAAGATTCACGAAGAGGTCAGCCAGGTGCTGACGCCCGACCAGCAGACCAAGGCCAAGGCCCTCCTGCAGAAGGCCCGCACCATGGCCCAGCGGCACGCCAACCACATGTTCTCGCATATCACCGGCGATCCGCTCCAGGCTCACTGATCCCGGGCCATCGCGGCGTCCGCGCAGTTCGGCTCGCCGCTGCAGTCGATAAAGGCAGGCCCCTGGGGATTCTCTCCGGGGGCCTGCGCCGTCTCCGGTGGGCGGGATAGACTCGACCGCCACCATGGCCGACGAGCGCGATTCCGGCTGGCGCGGCTGGGTCGAGACGATCGCGGTGCTCGGCCGCCCTTCCTCCTACCGCTTCTACTCCCCTTCGCCCCCCTTCAGCCCCGCCTTCTTGGCGTAGTAGCGGAAGCTGCGGAAGCTCATCCCCAGGAGCTCGGCGGCCTGGGTCTGGATGCCGCCGGTGCGCTCCAGGGCCTGGACCATGAGCTGGGCGCGGATCTCCTCCAGGCAGGCCTCGAGGTTCAAGCCCTCCTCCGGGAGGGTCATGGCGTCCGAGCTGCTCCGCCGGTGGGTGAGCAGGTGGACCGGGAGGTCGCGGGTGGTGATGGTGTCGCCGTGCGAGAGGGCGAGGGCGCGCTCGACGAGGTTCTCGAGCTCGCGGACGTTTCCTGGCCAGTCGTAGCTCTCGAGCATCTTCATTGCCTCGACGGAGATCTGGCGCGGCGGGATCTCCATCTGCCGGCTGTACTTCTCTAAGAAGAAGTCGACGAGGAGGGGGATGTCCTCGCGCCGCTGGCGCAGCGGCGGCAGGTGGATGGGGATGACGTTGATGCGGTAGTAGAGGTCCTCGCGGAAGTCGCCGCTGGCGATCCGTTCCGTGAGGTCCTGGTTGCTGGCGGCGATGATCCGCGCGTCGACCGGTTCCTCGACGTTGCCCCCCACCTTGCGCACCACTTTCTCCTGCAGGGCGCGGAGGAGCTTGACCTGCATGGTCGGCGTCATCTCGCCGATCTCGTCGAGGAAGAGAGTGCCGTGGTCGGCCTCCTGGAAGAGCCCCTTCTTCTCGCGCACGGCGCCGGTGAAGGCCCCCCGCTCGTGGCCGAAGAGCTCGCTCTCCAGGAGGTTCTCGGGCAGCGCCCCGCAGTTGAGCGAGAGAAAGCGGCGGGAGGCGCGCGGGCTGGCGAAATGGATGGCGCGGGCGATGAGCTCCTTGCCGGTGCCGCTCTCGCCGTGGATCAAGACGGTCGAGGAGGTGCGCGCGATGCGGTCGATGAGCGAGAAGATCGCCTGCATCCGCGCGCTCTTGCCGATGATGTTGTTGAAGGTGTATTTCTTCTCGAGCTCGCGGCGCAGGTAGACGTTCTCGTCTGCCAGCTTGGCCCGCTCGAGCGCCTTCTGCGCCACGATCTTCAGCTCCTCGACGTCGAACGGCTTCGAGATGTAGTCGTAGGCGCCGAGCTTCATCGCTTCGATCGCCGACTTGGTCGAGGTGTAGGCGGTCATCATGATCACCGCGGCGTTGGCGTCGGCGCTCTTGATCTCCTTCAGGAGGTCGAGGCCGTTGCCGTCCGGCATGAGGATGTCGCAGAGGACGAGGTCGTAGCTCTTGCCCGCCAAAGCCCGGCGCGTCTCCTCGGCAGAGCGCGCGGTCTCCACCTCGTAGCCCTCGCCCTGGAAGAGGAGCGAGAGGAAGTCGAGCATGCTCACCTCGTCGTCGGCGATGAGCAGGCGGTGGCCCATCAAGGCGCCTCCACCGGCACCATCGTCACCGCGGCTTCCACCACCGGCAGCTCGACGGTGATGGTGGTGCCGCCGCCCGGCCGGCTGTCGACCCCGAGGTGGCCGCCGTGGTCCTGCACGATGCGGTAGACGATCGCCATGCCGATGCCGGTGCCGCTGTCGAAGAAGGAGTGGAACGGGTGGAAGAGGTTCGCCCGCTGCTCCTCGGACATGCCGCGCCCGGTGTCGATCACCTGCAGGCGGTAGCGGTCGTCCCGCAGGCGTCCGACGATCCTCAGGGTCCCGCCGTCGGGCATGGCGCGGAGGGCGTTGCGCGCCAGGTTCCAGAAGATCTGGCTCACCTGGTCGGGATCGGCGACCAGCCGCGCCGAGCTGGGCTGGAGCTCGATCTCCAGCTTGTGATGGGGGGAGACCTCCTGGCTGTTCTCGAGCAGCGCGAAGTTCTCGGCCAAGAGATGGGCGACGTCGAAGTGGACGTTCGAGCGCTCGCGCGGGCGGGCGAAGCGCAGGAAGCCCTTGATCGTGCGGTCGAGCCGCTGGCTCTCCTTGAGCAGGATCTCGATGAGCTTGCGCTGAGCGGCCTCGCCCTTGTCGCCGTCGGTCGCGCCGGACAGCATCTGCACGGAGCCCGAGATCGCCGCCAGCGGATTGCCGATCTCGTGCGCCAGGCCGGCCGCCAGCTCGCCCACCGCCGCCATGCGGTCCTTCAAGCGCATCTCCTCCTGCAGGCGCCGCCAGCGGGTCAAGTCCTGGAAGATGACGATGTAGCCGCGATGAGTGCCCTCGGCGTCGGTCAGCTGCGAGATGGTGAAGCCGACGTAGACGGTCACCCCGCCCGACCCGCGTGGGAACTCGATCTCCGAGCGCAGCCGGGCCTTGCCCTCGGAAGCGGCGGCGAGCTCGGCCCAGCGCTCGGCGGCGAAGAGGCCGGAGTCCTGGATCGGGGCGCCGATGAGCTCGCCCTCGTCCTTGTGGAGGATCATCTGGCCGGCGCGGTTGACGCTGGTGATGAGGCCGTCGAGGTCGGCGGTGATGAGGCCGCTCGAGATCGACTCGATGACGTCCCGGTGCACCACCCGCAGGTCCGCCAGGTCCTCGCTCTTCTCCTCGAGCGCGCGCTCGGCGCGGGTGACGTTGTGAGCCAGGAAGGAGGTGAGGAAGGCGACGCCGTAGAAGCCGAAGAAGTGGACCGCCAGGTTGTAGTTCAGGCGCCAGATGGAGACCGTCTCCGCGCCGGGGACGTTGGGCTGGGGGAGCCAGCCGAAGTAGAGCCCCAGGAGGAGGCTGGCGTAGAGCAGGTAGGCGGCGGAGGCGACGATGACGCCGGCGCGCCGGCGCAGCAGCGTCGAGGCCACCGCGATGACGATCAGGTAGAGCATCGAGAAGGGGCTGGCGATGCCGCCGACGTGCTGCACCATGGCGGTGATCAGCAAGAGGTCGCCGCCGAACTGGATGTAGGCCTGGAGCGGGTAGTGCCCCTTGAGCAGCCTTAGGAGAGCGATGTAGAAAAGCGTCGCCACGAAGGTGGCCGCCGCCAGGGTGTAGAGGAAGCCGGGCTGGAGAGCTTCGGGCCGCGGCAGCGGCAGCGGCTGGGTGAGAATCTGGGCGGGTGGCGAGGAAACCGCCGTGGGGCCGATCTCGGGAGGCTGCGGCGGTCCCGAGATGAGCTGCAGCAGGAAGTAGGGGAGCAGCACGCTGCCGATCGCCACCACCCGGATGGCGATGTACCAGCGCAGCTGCCTGGCTAAGGCGGGCGTGGGGACCGCTTCTGCGCGGCGGAGGCCGGGCATGGGTCCGATTCTACCGCTCGGGCGTTGCTTTACCCGATCTTCGACAGCACCGAGTAGAGCGGCAGGTACATCGCCGCCACGATGGTGCCGATGACGGCGCCCAGGATGGTGATCATCACCGGCTCGAGCAGTTTCATGAGGCCGGCGACCGCGGTGTCGACCTCCTCCTCGTAGAAGTCGGCGATCTTCGACAGCATCTGATCCAAGGCGCCGGTCTGCTCGCCGACGTTGATCATCTGCACGACCATCGGCGGGAACACCTTGGTGTCGCCCAGCGGCTCGGAGATCGTCTTGCCTTCCTCGACGCTCTTGCGGACCGCCATGACGGCGTCCTCGATGATGGCATTGCCGGCGGTCTTGGCGGTGATCTCCAGGCCGTCCAGGATCGGCACGCCCGAAGAGGTGAGGGTGGCCAGCGTGCGGCAGAAGCGGGAGACGGCGATCTTCCGCAGCAGCATGCCGATGACCGGGATCTTCAGGAGCGCGCCGTCGAGGATCCGCTTGCCGCGGTAGGTCTTGTGGTACCGCGAGACGGCGACGCCGGCGAGGATGAGGAGGATGACGATGAAGACGAAGTAGCGGGCCACGAAGTTGCTGGAGCCGATGACGATGCGGGTCAGGAGAGGCATCTCGCCGCCGAGGCCGGCGAAGAGCGCGGCGAACACCGGGATGACCTTCCACAGGATGATGAAGACGACGAAGGCGGCGATCACGATGATGGTGACGGGGTAGATGAGCGCCGACTTGACCTGGCTCTTCAGCTTGACGACCTTCTCGATGTAGGTCGAGAGGCGCTGCAGGATGACGTCGAGGATACCCCCCGCTTCGCCGGCGGCCACCATGTTGACGTAGAGCTCGTCGAAGACCTTGGGGTGCTTTTTCATCGAGTCGGCGAGCGAGCCGCCCGACTCGACGTCGCTCCTCACCTGTTGGATGATCGTCTGGAAGGCGCGGTTCTCCTCCTGGTCGCCTAAGATCTCCAGGCACTGCACGAGGGGAAGTCCGGCGTCCAGCATGACCGAGAACTGACGGGTGAAGATGGCGATCCGCTTGGCGCCCACCCGCTGCGGCAGGCGGGGCATGAGCTTGATCTCGCGCCCCTTCTCGCGGATGTTGGTGACCTGGATCTGCTGCCGGCGCAGGACGGCGACGGCGGCGTCGCGCGAGTCGGCCAGGAGCTGACCCTCCTGCACCTGTCCGCCGCGCGCGCGGCCCTTCCACACGAAACTGGGCATGGCTTAACTCCTTGCCTCGGCGGCCTGGGCTTGCATGGCGGGGTTCATCGAGGCCGGACCGCGGGCGATGATCTCCTGGAGCTCGTCCGGGTAGGACGAGCGTGCGAGCGCCGTCTGGAGAGTGATCATGCGCTTGAAGTAGAGCGCCGCCAG
>DATNKQ010000230.1:0-2618 GCA_035603315.1 Thermoanaerobaculia bacterium | reverse complement strand
CTTCCGGAGGGCGCGGTGAAGGCCCGCCTGCCGCTCGCCGCTTCGGCGGTCGCACTCCTCCTCGCCTGGCTGGTGGGCTATCCGCTCCTGATGACGCTGGTGGACGCCGTGCGCGGCTCGCACGGTTGGACGCTCGCCCCTTTCGCCGCCTTCGCGCGCCGGCCGGACGAGTGGATGGCCCTCTGGCGGAGCCTGTGGATCTCCTGCGTCTCGGTCGTCCTCGCCGCCGCCCTGGGAGTGCCGCTCGCCTTCCTCTTCGAGCTCACCGAGTTCCCCGGCCGCCGCCTGTTGGGGGCGATCGCCGCCCTCCCCGTCGCCCTGCCCCCGTTGGTCGGGGTGATCGCCTTCCTCTTCCTCTACGGCGAGAGCGGCTTCGTCTCGCGCGCGGTGATGGCCGTCCTGCGCCTCCAGCAGGCCCCCTGGAGGCTGGCCGGTCCCGGCGCCATCCTCCTCGTCCACGCCTATTCGATGTACGTCTACTTCTACCTCTTCACCCGCGCCGGGCTGGCGCGCCTGGACGGCGCCCTCCTGGAGGCCGCGGCATCGCTCGGCGCCGGCCGCCGGCGGATCCTCCTCGAGGTGACCCTGCCGCTGCTGCGGCCGGCCCTGGGCGGGGCGGCGCTCCTCACCTTCATGACCGCCCTCGCCTCTTTCTCCGCCCCCTACGTCTTCGGCGGCGGTTTCCGGGTGATGACCACCCAGATCGTGGCCTCGAAGCTGAACGGCGACCTGGCAATGGCGCGGGTGGAGACGGTCATGCTCGCGGCGCTCGCGCTCCTCGGGCTGTGGGCCATGCGGCGGAGCGACGCCGGGCCGGTCACCGGCGGCGCCGTGCGCGGCGTGGCGCCCGCCCGCCGCCGCCTCGAGAGCCGCGGGGCGCGCGCCGGCGCTGCGGCGGCCGGCTACCTGCTCGCCGGTGTCCTCCTCCTGCCGCACGCCGTGCTGCTGCTGATCTCGCTGGTCCCGCCCTTCACCTGGACGGCCGAGGCCTTCCCGCCGGTCCTGGGGCTCGGAAACTACCGGGCCCTGGTCGCCGATCCCGAGCACCTGCGGCCGGTCGTCAACTCGCTGTGGATGGCCGTGGCGGCGACGGCGGCGGCCCTCGTCCTGGGGTTCGCCGCGGCGCGCCTGTCGCTCTCCTCCCGCCGTCCCTTGAGCGGCCTCCTCGAGCTTCTGATCGCTTTCCCGTGGGCGATCCCGGGGACCGTCTTCGCCGTCGCCCTGGCCACCACCTTCAGCGTCCATGCCCCCTGGCTCGGGCGCTTCGTCCTCATCGGCACGCCGTGGATCCTGCCGCTCGCTTACCTGATCCGCAATCTGCCGCTGACCGGCAGGGCGTCGCTCGCCGGCCTGCGCCAGCTCGATCCCGCGCTCGACGAGGCGGCGGCGGCCTTGGGGGCCGGCCGCGGGCGCCGCCTGCTGCGCGTCACCCTGCCCCTCCTCAAGCCGGCGCTGGCGGCGGGCGCCGGTCTCGCTTTCATCACCGCGCTCGGGGACCTGGTCACCTCGATCGTCCTCTACACCTACGACACCCGCCCGATCGCGATCGAGATCCTCTCGAGCCTTCGGCTCCAGAACCTGGGGCTGGCGGCGGTTTACGGCGTCCTCCTCATGCTGGCCAGCGCCACGGCGTTCCTGCTGTGGGGGCAGGGCGAGACGCGCTAAAGGAAGTCGATGGAAACCACCCCCTCTTCGATCCGCCAGATCTGGGTCCTCATGGCCACGGTCTTCATCGACATGATCGGCTTCCTGATGGTGCTGCCGCTCTTGCCGTTCTATGCCGTGAAGCTGGGGGCCACCGCGAGCACCGTCGGCGCCCTCGTCTCGGCCTTCGCCTTCGCCCAGCTCGCCATCTCGCCGGTGTGGGGGAGGCTGTCGGACCGCTACGGCCGGCGGCCCATGATTCTCGCCGGCCTCTTCGCCTCGGCCGTCGCCTACGTGGTCTTCGGCCTGGCCAACGCGATCTGGCTGCTCTTCGTCTCGCGGCTGGTGCAGGGGGCGGGAGGCGGCACGACCGGCGTCGTGCAGGCCTACATCGCCGACTCTTTCCGGCCCGAGGAGCGGGCCAAGGCGCTCGGATGGCTTACCGCGGCGACCAGCGCCGGCGTCATGATCGGGCCGCTCGCCGGCTCGCTCGCCACCTACCTGGGGCCGCGCGCGCCCGGCTTCGTCGCCGCCGGCCTCTGCCTGGCCAACATCCTCTTCGCCTGGACCTGGCTGCCCGAGCCGAAGCGCGACAGCCACGCCGCGGACTCCGGCGCCGCGCGGCCGCGGACATCGGTCCGCCGGGCGCTCTACGAGGTGCTGCGCCACCCCGCCTCGCCGGTCGCCTCGTTGATCTGGATCTACGCCATCGGCATGATGGCCTTCATGGCGATGAACGGCGTGCTGGCGCTCTACCTGGGCCGCGTTTTCGGCGTCAACGAGAAGACGATCGGCTGGTTCTTCGCCTACGTCGGAGGGATCTCCCTGGTGATGCGGGCGTTCCTTCTGGGACCCGCCGTGCGCCGGTTCGGCGAGGTGGGGGTGACGCGGCTGGGCGCCCTGTCGCTGATCGCCGGCCTGGTCCTCATCCCCTTCGCCCCCAGCGTCTGGGTGCTGGCGTTCGCGGTCGTCTT
>DATNKQ010000226.1:0-10067 GCA_035603315.1 Thermoanaerobaculia bacterium | reverse complement strand
GGCGCATGAGCTGCTGCACCCGTTCCGGCCGGGCGCGGCCGCCGGAGCGCTTCATCACCTGGCCCACCAGGAAGCCGAGGGTCTGCGTCTTCCCCGCGCGGTACTGCGCGCCGGGGCCGGGGTGCTCGTGGAGCACCTCTTCGATCCAGCGCTCGATCTGCCCGGCGTCGCTCACCTGGGCGAGGCCGAGCCGCTCGACGGCGGCCGCCGGCTCCTCCTCCGTCCCCCAGACGGCGGCGAAGACCTCCTTGGCGGCGCTGTTGGAGATGCGGCCGGCATCGACGAGGCCGATCAAGGCCGCGAGGCGCTCCGGCGGTAGGGCGTGCGGGAGGTCGGGCCAGCCGAGCTTCCTCTCCTTGACCTCGTGCAGCACCTCGCCCTGCACCCAGTTGGCGACCGCCTTCGCCCCCTTGAAATCGCCCCCCAGGGCCGCGGCGGCGGCCTCGTAGTAGTCGGCGAGCTCGCGGGCGCCGGTGAGCACGCGGGCGTCGTCCTCCGGCAGCCCGTAGCGGTCGGCCAGCTGCGCGCGCCGCTCCCAGGGGAGCTCCGGCAGCTGCGCCCAGAGGGCGGCCAGACGCTGCGGCGTCACCACGAGCGGCGGCAGGTCGGGCTCCGGGAAGTAGCGGTAGTCGTGCGCCTCCTCCTTGCTCCTCAGTGGGCGGGTGACGCCGGCCGCCGCGTCGTAGCCGCGAGTCTCCTGCACCACCCTGCCGCCGGACTCGAGGAGCGCGGTCTGGCGCGCGATCTCGTGCTCGATGGCCCGCGCCACGTTGCGGAACGAGTTGACGTTCTTCACCTCGGCCTTGGTGCCCAGCGGCTCGCCCGGCCGGCGCACCGAGACGTTGGCGTCGCAGCGCAGGCTGCCTTCCTCCATGTTGCCGTCGCTCGTCCCCGTGTAGAGGAGGAGCTGGTGCAGCGACTGCAGGTAGTCCTGGGCCTCGGCGGCGGTCGACATGTCGGGCCGCGAGACGATCTCGACGAGCGGCACGCCGCAGCGGTTGAAGTCGACGAGGCTCTCGCCCGCCAGGGCGCCGCCGCCCGGCGCCTCATGGAGGAGCTTGCCGGCGTCCTCCTCGAGATGCAAGCGCTCGATGCGCACCCGGCGGTCGTGGAACGTCAGCGGCAGCACGCCATTTTCAGCCAGCGGCCGGTCATATTGGCTGATCTGATAACCCTTCGGGAGGTCGGGGTAGAAGTAATTCTTGCGCGCGAAGACGGAGGTCTCGTGGACCTCGCAGCCGAGGGCGAGGGCGAGCTGGACGGCGAGGTCGACGGCGTGCCGGTTAAGCACCGGCAGCGTCCCCGGATAGCCCAGGCAGAGCGGGCAGATCAGCGTGTTCGGCGCCGCCCCGAAGCGGTTCGGGCAGCGGCAGAACATCTTGCTCGCGGTCAGGAGCTGGACGTGGACCTCGAGGCCGATCACCGCTTCGAAAGCCATGGCCGCCGTAGTTTACCCGCAACGGCAGGCGGAGGGCGGGCAACCCATAGAATGCACGACATGAAGCGCGCTCTCGCCGTCGTCGCCGTCATCGCCCTTCTCCCGCTCCTCGCCGCCTGTCGCCAGCCGCCTCCCAACCTCGACTCGCCCGGCCGCTCGATCGTTTGCTTCGGCGATTCGATCACCGCCGGGGTGGGGGCGGGCCCGGGACGGACCTATCCCGACTTCCTCGCCGCGCGGCTGCGTCGGTCGGTCGTCAACGCCGGGGTCTCGGGGGACACGGCGGCCGACGGCCTGGCGCGTCTCTCGGACGTCCTCGCCGAGGACCCCTGGCTGGTGATCGTCGAGCTGGGCGGCAACGACCTCCTGCGCCAGGTGCCGATCGAGAAGACGGAGAGCGATCTCCGCGCCATCGTCGAGCGCCTCCTGAAGGCCCGGGTGCTGCCCGTCCTCGTCGAGGTGCACGGCCCCTTCGGCGGCCGCCACCGCGACCTCTACGAGCGGCTGGGCCGGGAGTACCGGACGCCGATCGTCGAGGACGTCCTGTCCAACATCCTGCGCGATCCCGCGCTCAAGAGCGACGAGATCCACCCCAACGCCCGCGGCTACGAGAAGCTCGCCGCGGCGGTGGCCGAGACGGTCGAGCCGCTCGTCGCGGCGCGCCGGCGGGTGCGCCCCTGAGCGCCGGGTGGACGGGCCTGGAGGGCGAGACCGCATACCCGGTCTGGCGCGCGAGCGAGGGGCCGGTCGAGGTGCGGTTCGTCGGCCGGGGTGTTGCGGGGAGCCGGGAAGAGATCCTGGCGCGGGTCGAGGCCGACCCACCGGAGCTCGCCTGGGCCCGCCAGGTGCATTCCGCCCGCGTCCTCGCCGCCATGCCCGGCGAGTGCGGGGAAGGGGACGCGCTCTTCACCCGCCGTAGCGGGCTCGCCCTCTCGATCGTCACCGCCGACTGCGTGCCGGTGCTGCTGGCCGGGCCGGAGGGGATCGCGGCAGTCCATGCCGGCTGGCGCGGCATCGCCTCGGGGGTGATCGCCGCCGCCGTCGCCGCGCTCGATGCGGGAGGGGGCGAGGGCGCTGGCGCCGGTGTCACTGCCTGGATCGGCCCGGCGATCGGCCTCTGCTGCTACGAGGTCGGCGAGGAGGTCGCCGTGGAGGTCGCGAGGGCGAGCGCTCCCGAGGTCGTCGTCCCGGGTCCCGCCGGCCGCCCTCATCTCGACCTCCCCGGCGCCGCCTGGCGACAGCTCACGGCCGCGGGCGTCGGCGACGTGCGCTGCGTCGTCCGTTGCACGCGCTGCGACGGCGAGCGCCTCGCCAGCTACCGCCGTGAGGGGAAGGGGGCGGGGCGGAACCTGGCGGTGATCTGGCGCCTACCTAACAGTTGACATGATGACATAGCAACTGCTAGAAACTTCCAGTGAAGTGGGTGACCCGCAAGCGCGTGCACGTCAACCGGGCGGCGACCGCCTGGCTGGTGCGCCGCTTCGTCGATCCTGAGGCCGAGATCCATTTCGTCGAGCCGGAGCAGGTGGAGGGAATCCAGCGGCAGGACGGCGCCCTCGGCTTCGACGCTCCCGGCGCGCGCTATCCCCATTGCGACGAACGGGGCCGCTGCTCGTTCGAGCAGCTGATCGACGAACGGCTGGCCGGCGACGCCGCGCTGCAGGCGCTGGCCAAGATCGTCCATGGGGCGGACTTCCCCGCCGAGATCGGCACGACCCCGGAGTCCGCCGGGCTGTGGGCGATCAGCCAGGGGTTTACGGACGTCGTCGGCGACGACGCCGAGATCGTCGCGCGGGCGAGCTTTCTCTACGACTCGCTCTACGCCCACTTGCGCCGGCGCGTGGCAGAAGAGGGAGGAGGATGAGCAGGCCACGCTGGTGCCTGCTGATCCACCAGCTGCCGCCGAAGCCGCTCTATCTACGAGCGCGCATCCGCCAGCGCCTGGCGCGGGTGGGGGCGGTAGCGCTCAAAAACTCGGTTTACGTCCTACCTCAATCGAACCGTAGCGTCGAGGACTTCCAATCGATCGCCGAGGAGGCGGTGGACGGAGGCGGCGAGGCGTTCGTCGGCGCTGTCGACTTCCTGGGCCGGCCCTCTGACGAGGAGATCGAGGAGCGCTTTCGGCGCGAGCGCGCCGCCGACTATGGGGAACTCTCGGCACTGGCCCGCGAGCTGCTGCGGCAGGCGCGCCGTGGCGGCATCGGCGCGTCCGCCGAGGGAGATCTCTCGTCGCGCGCGAGCCGCCTCCAGAAGCGGCTGGGCGAGGCGATCGCGCTCGACTTCTTCGCCGCGCCCGAGCGGGCGGTCGCCGAGGCCGCGCTGCGGCAACTCGAGACCCAGGTGCAGGCCGCAGGTGGGCCGACGCAAGCCCCCGCCGGGGCTGGCCGTCAGCGCTTCGCGAAGCTCGCGGGCCTGACCTGGGTGACCCGCAAGGGTGTCCACGTCGACCGCATCGCCTCGGCATGGTTGATCCGCCGCTTCATAGACCCTGCCGCGCGCTTCCGCTTCGCGGACTCCCAGAGCCCCGAGGCGGGGCATGGCGAGATGCGGTTCGACACCGTCGGGGGCGAGTTCACCCACGAGGGCGACCGCTGTTCGTTCGAGACCCTGGTCGCGCGCCTCGGACTGCGCGACCCGGCGGTCTCGCAGATTGCCGAGATCGTCCACGACATCGATCTGAAAGATGGCAAGTTCGGCCGCGCCGATGCGCCTGGAATCCTGCAGCTCGTTAACGGCCTGGCGCTCTCCCATCCCGAGGACGTCGACCGCCTCGACCGCGGTTTCGCTCTCTTCGACGACCTCTACGAGTCCTTCCGCCGGCGCCTGCCGGCACGCACGTCCAGCACAGCAAGGAGAAGTCCATGAGACGGCAAACGGTCACGCTCGCGCTCGCCATCGTCATTTTCGCCGCCCTCCCCTCGTTCGCCCAGCCGGCCGATCCCCTGTGGGCCAAGGTCGACGCCATCTTCGGCACCGCCGGCAAAGACCTGCCCGGAGGCGTGCACCGCTTCGGCTGGCCGCGGCGAGACTTGCACGTCACGGTCGGCGACGTGCCCGTGCAGCCGGCCTTGGCTCTCAGCTCCTGGGGGGCGTTCGTCAAGACCGGACAGGGCGAGCAGGCGATGGCGATGGGCGACCTCGTGTTGCTGGAGCCGGAGCTCTCGCCGGTCGTCTCGGCGCTGCAGGCCCGCGGCATCGACATCTCGGGCATCCACAACCATCTGATCGTCGAGTCTCCCCACGTCGTCTACCTGCACTTCTCCGGCCATGGCGAGGCGGCGGCGCTTGCCGCGGGTTTGAAGAACGTCCTCGCCCAGACGGCGACGCTCACGGGCGCCGCCGGCCCGCCGGCGAAGCTCCTGCCGGCCGACGAGCAGGCGTTCAACACGGTGCAGCAGGTGCTGGATCGCAAGGGCACGCTGGCCGGCACCGTGCTGCAGGTCGGCGTGCCGCGCGCAGAAAAGATCGAGGAGAGCGGCATGGAGGTGCCGGCGTCGATGGGTGTGGCCACCGCGCTCAACTTCCAGCGCGCCGGCAACGAGGTGGCGACCACCGGCGATTTCGTGCTCATCGCGACCGAGGTCAATCCGGTGATCGGCGAGCTGCGCGCGCACGGGATCGAGGTGACCGCCCTGCACTCTCACATGCTCGCCGAGTCGCCGCGGCTGTTTTTCCTGCACTTCTGGGGCGTCGGCAGCCCCGAGAAGATCGCCGGCGCGCTCAAGGCGGCGCTGGCGAAGGTCCATACCCAACCGTGAAGGGCGGTCGCCCCTCGATCGGGGCCCTGGCGCGCTACTTCCTGCGCCTGGGAGCCCTCGGGTTCGGCGGCCCCGTTGCCCTCGCCAACGCCATCCGCCGCGATCTCGTCGAGGAGCGGCAGTGGCTGAGCGAGGCCGAGTACGACGACGGCCTGGCGATCGCCGCCGCCTGCCCCGGGCCGCTCGCCTACCAGCTCGGCGTCTACTGCGGCTACATCCGCCACGGCGTGGCCGGCGGGCTGGCCGCCGCGGCCGCCTTCGCCCTGGCGCCTTTCCTGCTGGTCACCGCCGCCGCCTGGTGCTACGTCCGGCTCGCCGACAGCTGGCAGATCCGCGCCCTCTTCTACGGCATCGCGCCGGTCGTGGTCGCCCTGATCCTCCAGGCGTGCTGGAACCTCGGGCGGAAGACCTTGCGCCGCGACGGGCTCGCCTGGCTCTTCTTCGCGCTGTCCGCCGCCATCACCATCGCGCTCGAGCGCGAGCTGACGGCGCTCTTCCTCGTCGCCGGGGCGTTGGGCAGCCTGCTCTTCGCTCCGCCTTCCGCCGACGTCCCCGCGACCCCATCGAAGGTTGGCCTGTCCGCGGGCGCGACCTCGAAGCTCAAGGCCCTGGCGCCGGCCGCGGCTCTCGGGGGAGGAGTCTCGGCGCTGACCGCGAAGATCTTCTGGTTCTTCTGTAAAACCGGGCTCCTGGTCTTCGGCAGCGGCCTGGTGATCGTGCCGTTCCTCAAGACCTATATCGTCGACCAGTACCACTGGCTGGACAACCGCCAGTTCCTCGACTCCGTGGCGATCGGCATGATCTCGCCCGGCCCGGTGGTGATCACCGCCACCTTCGTGGGCTTTCTGGTGAACGGCTGGGCGGGCGCCGCCGCCGCAACCCTCGGCATGTTCGCGCCCGCCGTGCTGCTGACGGTGCTCGCCACCCCGCTGCTGCTGCGCTACGGCGGCAACCGCCGCCTGCGCGGCTTGATCCGCGGCATCACCGTCACCGTCGTGGGAGTCCTCGTGGGCACCACCTTCCTGGTCGGCAAGACGGCCATCACCGACGGCACCACCGGCGCCATCGCGCTCCTCAGCCTGGTGGTGCTGAGCTTCTGGAAGCGGGTGCCGGAGCCGCTGATGGTTGGTATTGGAGGCGTTATCGGCCTCGCCGCGCATTGGCTGCGCCTCGGCGGAGCCAGATAAATCGCATTAGGGTCAGCGTTTTTGCGGGAAGCCGCGCGGGTCGCGGCCGACGGCGCGGAGCTGGCCGCAGGCGGCGCTGACGTCGTCGCCGCGGCGGCGGCGGACGGTGGCGACGAGGCCGAGCTCGCGGAGGCGCTCGCGGAAGCGCTCGACGACGGCTTCCGCCGGCGGCACCATGGCGTCCCCGAGGACGGGGTCGGGGTTGACGGGGATGAGGTTGACCTTCGCGCGGCGGCCGCGCAGCAGCCGGGCGAGATCTCCGGCGTCGCGCGTGCCGTCGTTGAAGCCGCGGATCAGGATGTACTCGTAGGTGATCTTCCTTCCCTTCTCGAGCGGGAAGCGGTCGAGCGCGGCGAAGAGCTCGGCGAGCGGATAGGTGCGGTTGAGCGGCATCACCCGGCCGCGGCGCTCGTCGTCGGGAGCGTGGAGCGACACGGCGAGGTTCGGCCGCGCCTCCCAGCTGGCCATCTCATCGATGCCCGGCACCACCCCGGCGGTCGAGACGGTGATGCGGCGCCGGGAGATCGACTCCGCCAGGAGGTCGATGGCGGCGCGCACGTTGGCGAGGTTCAGGAGCGGCTCGCCCATCCCCATGAAGACGAGGTTCAAGCCGTCGCTCGGCAGGAGACCGCGGTCGGCGCGGATGGCCGCCACCTGGGCGACGATCTCGCCGGCGGTTAAGTTGCGGCCGGCGCCCCAGAAGCCGGTGACGCAGAAGGTGCAGGCGAGGGCGCAGCCGGCCTGGCTGGAGATGCAGAGCGTGCGCCGGCTCCGCTCGGGGATGTCCACCGCTTCGATGGTGGCGCCGTCCGCGAGCCGGAACAGGTACTTGCAGGTAGCGTCGCTCGACAGGTCGCGCGCCGCGATCTCCGGCAGGCCGATGCGATAGCTCCCCGCGAGCCGGACGCGGAGGTCCAGGGGCAGGTCGGTCATGGCCGCGAAGTCGCTGACCCCCCGCTGGTGCAGCGCGTCGAAGACCTGCGCCGCCCGGAAGGGGCGGTCGAGGAGCGGCGCGAGCTCTTGGGCGAGGCGCTCGCGCGACAGCCCGAGGAGGTCCGGCGGGAGCTGCGAATCGGTGGTCATGATGGAGCGGAGCGAAACGGTCGCGGGCCGCTGCTCGCCGATGGCGAGGGGGGCTTTCAACCGGTGCGGCGGCGGCGGAGGCGGCGCGTGGGGTCGATGCCGATCGACTTCAGGAACGAGAGGTCCCGCACGTTGATCTGGAAGGACGGATCGGCGACCGTGGGGGCAGCGGGGAGGCGGCGCGCCGAGAGCGCGAGCGGTTCCTGCTCGCTGCCGTCCCGCTTGCAGTCCACCAGCAGGTAGAGCGAGTAGCCCTCCTCGCGGATCTTGCGCAGCGTTTTGCTCACCTCGCTCGAATCGGAGATGGCGTCGGAGAGCGCGCGACGGAGATCGCGAAGCATCTGATGGAGTCGGTCGTCCAGCTTGAACCTCCCGGCCGTCCTCATTGTTTTCGCCCTGCGGGCGGGGCCGACGCCGGATTATGGCCTCGCCTCGACGAGGGTGTCAAACCGCTTGCGGCATGCAACCGGAGCGCGCGGAAACTCATTCCCTGGTGCCGCGGGAAGCGCGTCTCCCGTGGTAGCCTTGACGGCCGATCGGAGTCTGATGCAGCCTGCCGAGAGAGAGCTTCTGGAGACGCCGAACGACGAGCTGGCGGCCTGGCTCGCCGGCCACGGCCTCGAGCTCTCGGCCGCCCTGCCGCTCTCGGGCGACGTCTCGCCGCGCCGCTACACGCGGCTGCTCCTGGCCGACGGCGCCACCGCCGTCCTCGCCACCTATCCGCCCGAGGTGCGGGACGTCTGCCCGCGCTTCCTCCGCACCACCGAGCTCCTGGCACGCGCGGCGGTGCGGGCGCCCAAGGTCCTCGCCGTCGACGTCGATCGCGGCTGGATGGCGCTCGAGGACCTGGGTCCTTGGACGCTCGCGGAGTGGAAGGGGAGGCCGTGGAGCGAGCTCCAGGCCTACTTCGAGGATGCCCTCGCCGCCGCGCGGCGGATCGCCGCGCTGCCCGCCGAGAGCGTCGCGGAGCTCAGCCCGCCGCTCGACCGCGCGCTCCTGGAGCGCGAGCTGGCGCAGACCTGGGAGCTCTTCCTCGAGCCCCGCGACCTCGTCGGGACGACCGCTGTGGCCGCCTCTCTGCGGTCGCTGCTCGCCGAGCTCTGCGCCAACCTGGCCGCCGATTCGCCCGTCCCCTGCCATCGCGACTTCATGGCCAGGAACCTGATGCCGCTCGCCGGTCCATCAGGTTCTTCGGTGGCGGTGCTGGACCACCAGGACCTCCGCCTCGGTCCGCCGGCCTACGACCTCGCGTCGCTCTTGAACGACAGCCTCTTCCCGCCGGCTGAGATGGAGGCGGCGTTCCTCGCCCTGGCGGCGCCGGGGACCGCCGGCCGCCTCCGCTACCACCGAGCGGCGGCGCAGCGGACGCTCAAGGCGGTGGGCACCTACGCCTCCTTCGCCAGAAGGGGCGCCATGCGCCACCTGCCGCTCATCGCGCCGACGCTCGCCCGCTGCCTCGATCACCTCGGGCAGACGCCAGAAGGCGCGCCGCTCCGCCGGGACTTGGCGCGCGCCTGGCGCCCGATCCTCCACTGAGGCGGCGTTCTGCTACACTGCTGAGGAAAGCTATGGGCGGCTCGCGGGCTGCCCGAGGAGAACGCACATGCCTAGCCTGGGACCGATGGAGCTCTTGCTGATCTTTCTCATCGTCATCGTGATGTTCGGATCCAGCCGTTTGGCGGGAATCGGCAAGGGGCTCGGCGAGGGCATCCGGAACTTCAAGGCGGGTATGAAGGGCGACGACGCCCCCGAGCGCGGCGAAGAGAAGCGCGACACCAAGAACAGCTAACGCGCGCTGACGATCGGCGCCTTGTGGGCGCCGCCCGCCAAGGTCATCGAAGCCGTCCCCAAGTCCAGGGGTCCCCGGGGCCGCCCGGCGCCCAGGCCCCACCGATTGCGCTTAGCCGTCGTATCCCTCCGGCCTTGGCCGTCCTCCGTGGAGAAGGAGGTCAAGAGGTCGCGGTCTTCCCGCGCGGTCTTCCAGGCGCTCTCGCGGTGCGCCACGTAGCGCTCCAGCACGCACTTCACGTAATCCCGGGTCTCGGCATAGGGAGGCACGCCTCCGAAGCGGGTCACCGCCGCCGGTCCGGCGTTGTAGGCGGCGACGGCCAGGGCGAGGTCGCCGTGATAGCGCTCGAGGAGGGCCGCCAGATATTGGCTCCCCACGTCCAGGTTGACGTAGGGATCGAAGAGCTCGGTCTGACCGTAGAGCTGGGCGGTCTCGGGGAGGACCTGCATGAGCCCGACGGCGCCGTCGGGCGACACCGCCCGCGGGGCGAACTGCGACTCCACCTCGACGACGGCGGCGAGCAGCAGGGGGTCCAGCCGATGGCGCTCCGCCGCCTTGGCGATGGCGCGTCCGAAGGGAAGCCGAGCCAAAAGGGCACTTTCCGCCCGCTCCGCCGAGTCGTGCCGAAAAAGCTCGAACCCGTGCTGTTTTGACTCCAGGGCGGCGTCCAAGTCCTCGGCGCGCAGCGCCGAGTGCTGTGCGTGGGCGCCGCCGCCGGCGAGGAGCTGCGCGAAGGCGAGCTGATCGGGGTCGGGGGCGTCGGCAGCCGGGGCCGCGGAGTGGGTGAGGGAGGAATCGAGCACAAAGACCAG
>DATNKQ010000198.1:0-3420 GCA_035603315.1 Thermoanaerobaculia bacterium | reverse complement strand
TCGGCTTCGGCGGCACCAACGCCCACGCCGTGCTCGAAGAGGCGCCGGAGCCGGCGCCCGGGAGCCCCTCCCGGCCGCTGCAGCTCCTCCTCCTCTCGGCGAAGACCCCGGGCGCCCTCGATCGCGCGGCCCGGGACCTGGCGGCGCATCTGGAAAAACATCCGGAGATCGACCTCGCCGACGCCGCCCACACCCTGCAGGCAGGCCGGCGCCTCTTCCGCCACCGCCGGATGGTGGTCGCCGCCGATCGTACGGACGCCGCCGGCACCCTCGCAACACTCGATCCGGACCGCCTCGTCGACCGCACGGAGACGGCGGTCCGCCGCCCGGTCTCCTTCCTCTTCCCCGGCCAGGGGGCGCAGCGCCCGGCCATGGCCGCCGGGCTCTACGCCCGGGAGCCCGCCTTCCGCGCCGCCTTCGACGCCTGCCGCGACGCCCTGCGGCCTCATCTCGACGCCGATCTCGCCGACCTCTTCGATCCCACTGCTCCCACTGGCGAGCTGGGGCAGCGGCTCGGCGACACGGCGGTCGCCCAGCCGGCCCTCTTCGCCGTCGAGTACGCCCTGGCGCGCCAGTGGCTGGAGTGGGGGGTGCGCCCGCGGGCGATGCTCGGCCACTCGCTCGGCGAGTACGTGGCGGCCTGCCTGGCGGGGGTCTTCCCGCTGGCGGAGGCGCTGGCGCTGGTGGCGGCGCGCGGGCGGCTGATGCAGGGGCTGCCGCCGGGCGCCATGCTCGCCATCGGCCTGGGGGAGGCGGAGTCGCTGGAGCTTCTGGAGGAAGACGGCGACCGCTCGCTCGCCTTGGCGGCGGTCAACGGCCCCGCCGACTGCGCCGTCGCCGGCGACGGCGCGGCGGTGGCGCGCCTGAGCGCCCGCCTCGCCGCCCGCGGGGTGGATCATCGCCGCCTGCGCACTTCGCGCGCCTTCCACTCGCCCGCCATGGACCCCATCCTCGCCCCCTTCGAGGAGCGGGTGCGGAGGGTGGCCCTTGAGGCGCCGGCGCTCCCCTTCGTCTCCAACCTGACGGGGACGTGGATCACGGCGGCGGAGGCCACTGACCCCGAATACTGGGCCCGCCACCTGCGCGGTACGGTGCGCTTCGCGGCCGGCTTAGCGACGCTCGCGGCCGAAGCCGGCGACGCCTGGCTGGAGGTCGGCCCGGGAAGGGGCCTGGCGACCCTGGCCCGCCGGCAGGGGGAGAGCGAAGGCCGGCCGATCGTCTCGTCCCTCCTGCCGCCCCGCGGCGCCGAGAAGAACGGCGGCGATGTTGGGGACATCGGCTCGCTCCTGGGGGCGGCCGGCCGGCTCTGGCTCGCCGGCGTCGAGATCGACTGGCAGGGTTTCTACGCCCACGAGCGCCGCCGCCGGGTGCCGCTGCCGACCTATCCCTTCGAGCGCAAAAGGTACTGGATCGAGCGCCGGAATCCAGTGGCGGCGGCGCCGCCGATGTCCGTCGAGAGTGAGGAGGCTCCCCCGAACGTGCCCCAGCCCGAGCCGGCGGCGAACCCGGCGCGCGACGAGATCGAGGAAGCGGTCCTCGCGGTCTGGCGCGACCTCCTGGAAGTCGAAGAGGTGGGCATCCACGACGATTTCTTCGAGCTCGGCGGGACCTCGCTCCTCGCCATCCGCCTCGCCTCCCGGCTCCGCGCCGCCCTCGCCGTCGATCTCTCGCCCGGCCTGCTGCTGGAGGCGACGACCGTCGCCCGTCTGGCGGAGAGCATCCGCCGGACGCGTGCCGCGGCGGCAGGGGAGAGGCCGGCGGAGCGGCCGTCCTGCCTGGTGAGGCTGCAGGCGGGAGGCGCCCTTGGCGCCGATCAGCGCCCTCTCTTCCTCGTCCACCAGGTGGGCGGGCACGTCTACTCCTTCCGCGCCCTCGCCCGCGAGCTCGGCCAGGCCCGTCCGGTCTTCGGGCTGCGGTCGCTGGGCCTCGAAGAGGGCGAGGAGCCGCTCGGGAGCGTCGAGGCGATGGCCGCGCACTACCTCGCCCTCGTGCGCGGGGTCCAGCCGCGTGGCCCCTATCTCCTGGGCGGCGCCTCGATGGGCGGGATGGTCGCCTTCGAGATGGCGCAGGCCCTCCTCGCCGCCGGCGAGAAGGTGCAGCTGCTCGCCCTCATGGACACCCCCTGCGGCGACCAGATGCCGGAGCGGCCCAGCGAGGCCGAGGTGCTGGCGCAGGTGCGCAGGCCGGAGGGCGGGCAGGCCATCGTTGCGAGTGTCGAGGACGACCGCCTTCTCGCTGTCCTCCGTGCGAACATCGCCGCCCTCTACGAGTACCAACCGCGGACCTATCCGGGGGAGATGCTCTTCTTCCGCGCCCGCGAGCGGCGGGCGAACGACCGCCCGCGGCCGGAGCTGCCGTGGATCGAGCTGGCGGCCGGCGGCTGCGAGGTCCACCTGGTGCCCGGAAACCACCAGACCATGCACGAGCCGCCGCACGTGCGCTGCATGGCCGAGCGGCTGCGCCGCCGGCTCGAAACCGTCGGCTGAAGAGCGTGTGAAGAATTGCAGAGGCCAGGCCACATGTCCTCGGGCCGAACCCGGTTGTCATCCCGAGAGCGTGTGAAGAATTGCAGAGGCCGAGCCACTACCCCCGGGCCGAAAGGCACGTCCTCCCGGTTGTCATCCCGAGCGAGAGCGAGGGACCTGGGGGAAGGGCGGCGCGAAACCCCTTGCTACCAAGGGTTTGGAAGGCCTCCCTCCACCCAGGTCCCTCGCTCACGCTCGGGATGACAGCATAGGTTCTCGCGAGAGAGATTCACACTCTGAGAGGAGAAGTTAATGGCAGGCAGATCGAGATCGGTTTTCCTAGCTGCGGGGCTTGTTCTGATCGCGGGGCTCGCCTCGGCGCAATCCCCCGCGCCCGACTTCACCGGCCTCTGGGAGGGTACGATCGTCTACTCCCACGCGCAGGTGGAGTTCGACGCCACCGTCGAGCTCGACCGCGACTCGACGGGCGCCCTGGTGGGGACGATCGACATCCCCAGCGAGCGCATCGCCTACCGGCCGCTGCGGAACATCGCCGTCTCCGGCGCCGACCTCAAGATGGAGTTCCTCAACGACTCCGAGGTGCGCGGCCCCAACGCCGTCTTCCGCCTGGAGGGGACGCTGGCGCCCGGCGGCAAGGCGATCCACGGTGCCTTCATCGAGAAGAACGGCCGCATCCCGTTTACATTCACCCGCCGCGGCGATCCCCACATGGAGCGGCCGCCGGAGCCGGTGTCCGAGGTCCATCCGCTGGCGGACGCCGGCGACGAGCTCAAGGCCGCCTTCAACCGCGACACCGGCAGCGTCCGCCTGATCCTCCTGCTATCGCCGACGTGAGCGTTCTGCCTCAACAGCGCCCGGGTGGTGCAACGCTACGTGCTGGACAAGCTCGCCGATCCGACCCTCCGCGTCTACGTCGTCTGGGGGCCGATGCTCG
>DATNKQ010000172.1:0-5010 GCA_035603315.1 Thermoanaerobaculia bacterium | reverse complement strand
CGCGCCACCCTTCCCCCCAGGTCCCTCGCTCTCGCTCGGGATGACAACCAGGAAGACTTGCCTTTCGGCCCGGGAGTAACGGCTTGGTTTCGGCAATTCTTCACACGCTCTTACGAAGACCTGCGCGGCGGCCGGGGGCGTAGAATCGCCCCATGGAGATCCTCTCCACCCACGTCGGCGCGGACTTCGACGGCTTCGCCTCGATGATCGCGGCCCGCCGCCTGCACCCGCAGGCGCGGCTCTTCTTTCCCGGCTCCCGCGAGGCGTCGCTGCGCCGCCTGCTGGAGGAGCGGCCGCTCGACCTCGGCGAGCTGCGCGCCAAGGAGGTCGATCCCTCGGCGGTCTCGCGCGTCATCCTCTGCGACATCCGGCAGCGCGACCGCATCGGGGTGGTGGCCGAATGGCTGGACGCCAACTCTGCCATCGAGGTCTGGGCCTACGACCACCATCCGGCGGCGACGTCGGACCTCGCCGTCTCCGGCGGCAAGATCGATCCCGGGGCGGGATCGACGTCGACCCTCCTGGCCGAGGAGCTGCGCGCCCGCGATCTCGCCCTCTCCGCCGTGGAGGCGACCCTCCTCCTGACGGGGATCTACGAGGACACCGGGTCGCTCACCTTCCCCGGCACCGGCCCGCGCGACTTCGCCGCCGCGGGCTGGCTCGTCGAGGCGGGCGGCGACCTGGCCACCGTCCGGCGCTACGCCGTGCGCCACCTCGACGCCTCGCACCTCGAGGTGCTGCACCGCATGGCGGCCGGGCTCGTGGCGCACCGCATTCACGGCCATCGGGTGGGAATCGTCGAGGTCGAGCTCGCCGAGTACGTGGACGAGCTGGCGCCGCTGGTCAACCGCTGCCTGGAGATCTTCGACCTGCCGCTCCTCTTCGCCCTCTTCGGCGAGGGGGACGGCGGCATCCTCATCGGCCGCGGCGACCTGCCCGGCTTCGACCTCGGCCGCGCCCTGGCGGCGCTGGGCGGCGGCGGGCATTCCACCGCCGGCTCGGCGCGCATCCGCGGGATGACCCTGGTCGAGGCCCGCGAGCGGCTCCTGGGCATCCTGGCGCGCGAGCTCCCCGCCGCCGCCCGCGCCGCCGACCTGATGATCGCGGCCCCCTTCCTGGTCTCCGCCGTCGCCAGCGTCGAGGAGGCGAAGCGCCAGCTCAACGCCCGGCGCATCAACGCCGCGCCAGTGGCCGGCGTGGGCGCCGAGGAGGGGAGGGCGGTGGGGGCGGTCACCCGCCAGCTCCTCGACGCGGCGATCCAGCACGGTTTGGGCGTCCGGCCGGTCGAGACGGTCATGGAGCGCGACCTCCTGTGGGTGGCCGCCGACGCGCCGGCCGACGAGGTGGGGAAGCGCATGCTCTCGCTGCACCCGCGCTTCGTGCTGGTGGGAGACCCGCAGGCGGGGATACCGCTGGGGCTGGTGACCCGCATGCAGGTGCTGCGTCACCTCCACGGCCGGCTGGCGGAGTCCGAGGCGCGGCTGGACCGCCGCGCCTCGCAGGAGCGGGAGGCGCACGAGCAGATCGCCCATCTCCTGCGGCGCCTGCCGACCCTCCTCCTGGCGCGGATCGAGCGCATCGCCCAAGTCTCCCGCCGCCACGACATCCCCGTGCACCTGGTGGGCGGCTTCGTCCGCGATCTCCTCCTGGGGCGCGACAACCGCGACCTCGACCTGGTGGCGGAGGGCGACGGGCCGCACTTCGCCCGCCTCTTGGCAGAGGAGCTGGGCGGCAGGGTGCGGGTGCATGCGGCCTTCCTGACCGCCGTCGTCGTCGATCCCGAGGGCTTCCACATCGACGTGGCCACGGCGCGTAGCGAGTTCTACCGCGCCCCGGCGGCCCTCCCCGAGGTGCAGACCTCGGCCCTCCGGCAGGACCTCTACCGGCGCGACTTCACGATCAATACCCTGGCGATCCGCCTGGGGCCGGAGGAGACCCCCGAGCTCGTCGACTACTTCGGCGCCCGGCGCGACCTCCGCGAGCGCACCTTGCGGGTCCTCCACAGCCTCTCCTTCATCGACGATCCCACCCGCGCCTTCCGCGCCGTGCGGCTGGAGCTGCGGTTGGGCTTCCGCCTGGCACCGGAGTCGCTGCGGCTCATCGGGGTCGCGCTCGCCGAGGGGGCTTTCGACCGCCTCTCCGGGTCGCGGCTGCGCGACGAGCTGGCGCTCCTCCTGGACGACCCGTCGCTCGCGCTCCGCGGCCTCGACCGGCTGGCGGAGATCGGCCTGCTGCCGGTCCTTAACCCCCGCCTCGAGTTGACGGAGAGGGTGCGGGAGCGCCTCCGCCGGGTGCGCGCCGCCCACGACTGGTACGTACTCGAGGGGCTCGCCGACCCGCCGGCCGCGGCCTGGCGCCTGCTGCTGATGGCGCTCGCCGGCGACCTCGAGGCCGCTGATCTCGGCGCCCTCGCCGACCGCCTGGGGCTGGTGGGCGAGGACCGC
The DNA here is from genome assembly GCA_035603315.1 of Thermoanaerobaculia bacterium. Lineage (GTDB taxonomy): Bacteria > Acidobacteriota > Thermoanaerobaculia > Multivoradales > UBA5704 > DATNKQ01. The sequence continues at coordinate 2,566 of DATNKQ010000172.1, read as the reverse complement.
GGCCTGCTCGCCGGCTTCCCCTGCCGCATCGCCGCCGCCCGCGCGGCGCTCCACCGCTCGGCGCCGCATCCGCCGGCCCCGCATCAGGCGTCGGAGGCGCTGGCGCCGCTCTCCGGCGAGGAGCTGCTGCTGCTCCTCGGGGAGGGTGACGAGACCGCGCGCGCCTGGGTGCGCCGCGACCTCACCGAGCTCCGCCGCCTCGAGCTCGCCGTCCGCGGGGCCGACCTGGTGGCGGCGGGGGTGCCGCCGGGCCCGGCCATCGGCCGCGCCCTGGAGGCGACGCGGCGCGCCCGCCTGGACGGCCGCATCGGCGCCGAGGGAGAGCTCGCCTTCGCCCTCGCCTCGCTGCCGGCCGCCGAGATCCCCGCTCCCGCCGCCGCCGAGCCGGCGCCGACGCTGCCGCCGCCTCGATGATCCTCATGAAGAGCGTGGGACCGCTGCTCCTCGCCGCCGTCGTGAGCCTGGCGCCCGCGAGCCGCAGCACCGAAGTCTTCCGCCTGGACTGCGCAAACGACTTCGGCCGCCGCGAGGTCACCCTCTTCGCCAACGGCACCGTCCGCCTCCGCGAGGGGCCGCCCGGCAAGGAACGGGTGGGGCTCGCCGAGCTGGGGCCGGACGAGCTCGGGGGGGCGCTGCGGCGTCTCCAGGGGGAGGACCTGTCGGAGATCCGCCAGCTGTCGCACGGGGTGGAGGGGCCGTGGATCGAGCGCTGCGACCTCGCGCTCGCCCTCGCCGGCAAGCCGCTTCGCCGCTTCCACTTCGGGCGCTACGACACGCTGCCGCTGCCCTTCTCGCGGGTGCTCAAGGTGGTGGACGACGTGGCTGGCCAGGTGAAGGAGCTGGAGGGCGCCGAGCACCTGCCGCCAGGCTACGCGCCGCGGCCGGGGGACGTCCTCAAGCGGACCGACGGCCAGCTCTTCGAGATCGTCGCCGACACCGCGGACAAGCGGGGCGTGGAGATGCGGGGGATCGACCAGCCGCTCACTCTCTACGTCCTGCGCGATCAGCTGGGGCGCGAATTCGTGGCGCTGACCTCGCGGAAGCGTCCGTGAGGCCGGGCGTCCGGGTCAGCGGCGGGGAGCTCCGCGGACGCGCCCTGGAGGTGCCGCCGGGGGCGCGCCCCACCGAAGGGCGCCTGCGCGAGGCCCTCTTCTCGATCTGGCGCGAAAGGGTGGCCGGCGCCCGCTTCCTCGACCTCTTCGCCGGCAGCGGAGCGGTGGGCCTGGAGGCGGCCAGCCGCGGCGCCCTCCGCGTCGTCTGCGTCGACGGCGACCTGCGCGCCGTCCGGGCGATCGCCGGCAACGTCTCCCGCCTGGGCAAGGGCCTCGCCGAGGTCCGGCGCCTCACCCTTCCCGCCGGCCTCGTCCGCCTGGCGTCCGAAGGCCCGTTCGACCTCATCTTCGCCGATCCACCGTACCGCTTCAGCGACCACGCCGCGCTCCTTGCCGCCGCCGCTCCGCTCCTGGCCGAAGAGGGCGAGATCGCCGTCGAGCATTCGACCCGGACCGAACTGCCTGCAGAAGTCGGCTCGCTCCTGAGAGTCGACGTCCGCCGCTACGGCGAGAGCAGCCTGTCGTTCTACCGTCTGCGCTACGATTCCCGGGCTTGAAGAACCCATCCAACATTACCGAGAGTCGCCTCCGCCTGGCCGCCTGGGCGGCCGGCGCCGTCGGCCTGGTCAGCCGCATCCCCTTCGCCGCCAGGCGCATGTGGGATCACGACTCCATCCAGTTCGCCTTGGGCGTCGAGCGCTACGACCTTGCCGCCCACCATCCCCATCCGCCCGGCTATCCGCTCTACATCGGGCTCCTCAAGCTCCTCGCCGCCGCCGGGATCGATTCGCTGCACGGCATGGTGGGGCTGTCGATCCTGGCGGCGGGGGTCGGCGCGGCGCTCATGGTCCTCCTGGCTGGGCGCCTGGCGGAGGACGATGCCGGCAACGGGGAGGGGAGGATCGCCTGCGGCCTCTTCGCCGCCGCGCTCTACGTCTGCAACCCGCTGCTCTGGTTCTACGGCGAGCTGCCGCTCCTCTACGCCGTCGAGGGGTGCCTCACGGTGGCGGTCGCCTACGCGGCCGTCCGCATGGAAGAGAGCGCACGTGCCTTCCTGCTTTCCTGCGTTCTCTTCGCTCTCATCGGCGGCCTCCGCCAGTCGACCATGGTCCTTCTCGCGCCGCTCTTCCTCTACGGGGTCTGGCGGACCTGGAAGGCGGGTCGCCTCGCCCCGAGGCTGTTCCTCGGCGGCGCCGCCCTGGGCGGACTTCTGGTGCTCGCCTGGTTCGTTCCGCTGTGCGTACTGGCGGGCGGCTACGGCGCCTACCGGCGGATCAGCGCCGAGCACTTCGCCACCCTCCTGCCGCAGACGTCGATCCTCTACGGCGCCGGCTGGCCGGCTCTGGAGCACAACCTGGAGGTGCTGATCAAGTGGGCCCTGCAGGGGATCTTCCCTGGTTGCGTCGGCCTCGGGGTCTTATGGCTCGCCTCGCCACGGACCGTGCCGGCGGGCCTCCGCCGGGTGGGCGCGCGCCTGCCGCTCCTCCTCGCCTGGGCGCTCCCGCCGATCCTCA
>DATNKQ010000167.1:0-15115 GCA_035603315.1 Thermoanaerobaculia bacterium | reverse complement strand
GTCTGGGTGCCCTACCGCTTCGACGACCCGGCGAGCTACAACCGGGGGTCGAACTTCCTCTCCGTCGTGGCGCGGCTGGCGCCCGGCGTCTCGCTGCGGCGGGCGCGGACGGAGATGGCGGACATCGTCGCCCGCCTGGAGCGCCTGCACCCGGAGAACGCGGGTCGCAGCGTGCAATGGACGCCGCTCCCCGAGGAGCTGGTCGCCAACGTCCGGCGGGCCCTCCTGGCGCTCCTGGCGGCGGTCGGCCTGGTGCTCCTCATCGCCTGCGCCGACGTCGCCAACCTCCTCCTGGCGCGGGCTGCGGCGCGGCGGCGCGAGATCGCCGTGCGGACGGCCCTGGGGGCGAGCCGCCGGCGGCTGCTGCGCCAGCTGCTGACCGAGAGCGTCCTCCTCTCGCTGCTCGGCGCCGGCCTCGGTCTCCTCCTCGCCCGGTGGGGGACGAGGCGCCTCCTCGCCCTGATGCCGGCCGGGCGGATCCCGCGGCTGGAGGAGGTGGGGATCGACGGGCGGGTCCTCGCCTTCACGCTCGGCGTCGCCCTGCTGACCGGCCTCGCCTTCGGCCTCGTCCCCGGTCTCCACGCCAGCCGCCCGGACGTCGCCGGCACGCTCAAGTCCGGCGCCGCCGGCGCCGGTGCCGCGGGAGGCCGCGGCGGCGCCCGCCTGCGGGACGGCCTGGTGGTCGCCCAGGTGGCGCTCGCCCTTCTCCTGCTGGTGGCCTCGGGCCTGACCTTGAAAGCCTTCGTTCGCCTGTCGCGGGTCGATCCCGGCATCGATCCCCTCCACGTCCTCACCCTCACCCTGAACCTGCCGGCGACGCCGGTGCCCGCGGTCGAGGCGCGGCGGCGGGGGCTCGCCGAGATGCTGGCTCGGATCGAAACGCTGCCGGGGGTGCGGGCGGCGAGCCTCACCGTCTTCCTGCCCCTGGGCGGCAGCAACCTCAACGGCGACTTCCACATCGGCGGGCGCCCCGACCCGCCGCCGGGCCGCATGCCGGTGGCCGAGCAGCGGGTGGTCGCCCCGCACTACTTCCGCGCCATGGGCATCCCGCTGCTCCGCGGCCGTGACCTGGAGGAGAGCGACGGCCCGCGGGCGCCGGGGGCGGCGCTGATCAACGAGACCCTGGCCCGCCGCTTCTGGCCCGGCCGGGATCCTTTGGGCAGCCAGGTGGCCGTCGACGACCTGCAGGGGAAGCCGATCTGGATGAAGGTGGTGGGGGTGGTGGGCGACGTGCGGCACTTCGGGCTGGGCCGCGAGCCGCGGCCCGAGATCTACATGCCCTACCGGCAGATGCCGGCGGACATCGTCTCCCTTTTCCTGCCCTTGAACCCCATCAGCCTGGTGGTGCGCGCCGCCGGCGAACCCGTCCCCTTGGCCGCCGCCGTCGAGCGCGAGGTCCACGCCGTGGACCGCGACCAGCCGGTGGCGGATGTCCGCACCATGGAGTCGATCGTCGCCGAGTCGCTCTCCGGGCCGCGCTTCGCGTCGCTCCTCCTCGGGCTCTTCGGCGCCGTCGCGCTGCTGCTGGCCGTCGCCGGCGTGTACGCGGTGCTCGCCTACTCGGTGGCGCAGCGGACGCGGGAGACCGGCCTGCGCATGGCGCTGGGGGCGCGGCGGGGAGACGTCCTCAAGCTGGTGGTGGGGCAGGGGATGGCGCTGACTCTCGGCGGCGTGTCTCTCGGGCTCGCCGCCGCCCTGGCGGCGACGCGCCTGCTGCAGAGCCTGCTCTTCGGGGTGAGCGCCCGCGATCCCCAGGTCTTCTTCGGCGCGCCGCTCGTCCTCGGCGGGGTGGCCCTCCTCGCCTGCCTCCTCCCGGCCCGCCGCGCCACCCGGGTCGACCCCATGGCGGCGCTGCGCGGCGAGTAGGCGTGGCGGCCGGGAGGTCTCAGCCCGCGCTGGCGGTGGCGGCCGCGCTCTCGCTCCGCCGCTGCCAGCTCTCGGCAGAGGCGCCCAGCGAACGGCGGAGCTGCAGCATGGCGAGCTTCGAGCGGCTCTTGACGGTCCCCAGGGGGATGCCGATGGCGGCGGCGATCTCGCGCTGGCTCATCTCGCGGAAGTAGGTCAGCTCGACGATCTTCTGCTGCTCGCGGGGCAGCTCCTCCAGGGCCCGCCGGACGGGGGCGAAGCTGCTCTCGACGAGGGTGCGGTCGAGCGCCCCGGGTTCGGTCACCGGCTCTTCCGTGAGCTCGAGCTGGGCGGTGAGGGCCTGCCGCCGGGCGCGCTGGCGCAGGCGGTCGATCGCGCAGCGGCGGGTGATGACGCCGAGCCAGGTGCCGACGGAGGCGGTGGCGGGGTCGTAGACGGCGGCCCGCTTCCACACCCGCCACATGACGTCCTGCAGCACCTCCTCGGCCTCGCCGGGGTCGCCCACGACCTTGTGCGCCTGCAGGAGAAGGAGCCTGCCGTAGCGGCGATAGAGCTCGGTCAGCGCCGCCGGCCGCCCCTGGGCCACCTCTTGCACCAGCTTTCCGTCCTCGCCCGGCGATCGCTTCGCGGCCATGCGCTCCTCCTTCTCCCTATATGTCCCGCTCGACCGTCCCGAGGTTTCGTTCAATTTCCACCGCTTCCGCCCTGCTATGCTCCGCGGACGCGCTCGAAAGGAAAGCCATGAAATCGTCGTCTTGTCTAATTGCTCTCTCCCTCGCCTTCGTTCTCACGGCGCCGCCCGCTGCTCGATCGGCGGCTTCCGATATCGCTCAACAGACGGCGGCGCCCGCTACGGCCCAACCGGCGCCGCCCGCCGCCGCCCTGCCCGCCGGCATCCAGCGGGTCCTCTTCGGCGCTGCCGTCCAGCGGCACGCCGGCACCGGGATCACCCACTGCGGCATCCCCTCGCCGCTTCCCGCCCCGCCGGCCTTCCCGGCCGGGACGCTCTCGATCAGCTACGTCATCGAAGTCGATCCGACAGCGGTGAAGGGGCTGGAGGCGCGCGTCGTCGGCGACCTCGGCTCCGCGGACCTCCAGACCCGCCGCTGCGACGAGGTGACGATCTGCGGCGGCAGCGTCTGCCAAACCCAGTTCGGCGCCACCCTTTCGCGCACCGACGGCCAACCGCTCGCCCCCGGCTCGTACCAGCTGGAGATCAAGGCCCGCGGCAAGGTGGTCCAGGTGCCGTTCGCGATCCGCTAGCGAGGGCAGGCCGATGACCGACCCAGCCCGCGGCGTGGCGGTGGTGAGCGGCGGCGGCTCCGGGATCGGGCGCGAAGTGGCGCTCGAGCTGGCGCGCCGCGGCCACCCGCTCGCCCTCCTCGGACGGCGCGCCGCCGCTCTCGAGGAGACGCTGGCAGCGACGGGAGGCGGAGGCAGCGGCGGCATGGCGATCCCCTGCGACGTGCGCGATCCCCGGGCGGTGGAGCAGGCGGCGGCCGTCGTCGAAGGGCGCTTCGGCGCCGTGGAGATCGTCGTCCCCGCCGCCGGCGTCGCAGTCCTCGGGCCGCTCCCGGAGCTCTCGCCGGCGGCGTTCGCGGCGACGCTCGAGACCAACCTGACCGGCGTCTTCCTCCTCCTGCGCGCCCTCCTGCCGGCCATGCGGCGGCAGGGCCGGGGGTGGATCTTTCCCCTCCTTTCAGTCGCCGCGCGGCGCGGCTTCGCCGGCTGGTCCGCCTATTGCGCCAGCAAGTGGGGGCTAGCCGGTCTAGTGGCGGCGCTCCGCGAGGAGCTCCGGGGCAGCGGCATCCGCGTCACCGCCCTCTATCCGGGCGCCACCGACACGCCGATCTGGGAGGGGATGCCGGGCGAGTGGGACCGCGCCCGCATGGTGCCGGCGCGGGAGGTGGCGCGGGTCATCGGCTGCGCCCTGGACGCCGATCCGCGGGCGGACGTCGAGGAGATCCACCTGGGTCCGGCGGGAGGCGCGCTGTGAGCCTGCTCCTGCTGCTGACGCCTTTGCTGCCGCTCCTCGCCGCGCTGCCCGGCGGGCGCTGGGCACTGCCGGTCCTGGCGCCGCTCACCCTCTACCCGGCCTTCGCGGCGCGGGTGGGGCGGCGGGACTACTTCGGCGCCTGGAAGCTGGGGATCGCCTGGGCGCTGCTCTTGAGCCTGGGGGTCGTCCTCCTCGTCGCCTGGCTGCCGGGTGTGGCCCGCGGCGGCATCCTTCACGGCGAGCCCTACCGGCTGGAGATGTTCAACTGGATCGCCACCGGCGAGGCGCCGGAGAACCATCCGTCGCTCTTCCTGCCGCAGCACCTCCTGCACCTCGCGGCCTTCCTGCTCCTCACCTGGGCGAGCGGCGGCTACTTGGGCCTGGTGATGGGCGCCGCGCTCGTCGCCTACATGAGCTACTTCGTGGGCAGCTACGCGGTGGCGAGCGCCCACCCACTGTTGGGAGCCATCGCCGCCTGGGTCCCCTGGTCGGTGCTCCGGGTGGCGGCCTTCGTGCTCCTGGGGACGGTCTTCGCGCGTCCCCTCCTCGCCCGCAAGCTCTGGCCGTTCACCCGCCTGGAGTACCAGCTCCTGCTCCTGGCGGCCACCGGCATCCTCGCCGACCTCCTCATCAAGTCGCTCTTCGCCCCCACCTACGGCCTCTTCCTCCGCCAGTTGGCGCGGAGCGCGGGGATCGCACCTTGAGCATCGCAAGGTGAAGTCCAGGAATCGTCATCGGCCGCGCCCGTTGACACCCTCCGCCGCCGCTCCCTATACTCCAGCCCGCCCGTAAGGACTTCCCTATGAGTGAGATCCCGGAGATCGCAGGAGCGCTGACCGGCACCTTCCGGCGGTTCGGGATCGTGGCGTCGCGGTTCAACGGCCATGTCGTGGACGCCCTCGTGACGGGCGCGGTGGACTGCCTGCGGCGGCATGGCGTGGCCGACACGGACGTCCGCCTCGTGCGGGTCCCGGGCGCCTGGGAGATCCCGGCGGCGTTGGCCGAGCTGGCGGCGGTGGGCACGGCTGCCGACGCCGGCGGCAAGCGGCTGGACGGCCTGGTGGCGCTGGGGGCGGTCATCCGCGGCGAGACCCCGCACTTCGACTACATCTGCGCCGAGTGCAGCCGGGGCATCGCGGAAGTCTCCGCGCGCTACCGCATCCCCGTCGGCTTCGGCCTGCTGACCTGCGCGACCTCGGCGCAGGCGGAGGCGCGGGCCGGCGGCAAGGCGGGCAACAAGGGCTGGGAGGCGGCCCTCGCGGCCCTCGAGATGGCCGATCTCTTCGCCAAGCTCCGCGCCTAGCAGGAATCGCTTCCACCCGCTATCATGGCCGGGCTCGGCGCCGGGCCATTCGCGCCGGCCGTCCGATTGCAATCCGAGCGCACACCGACCGAGGTACTAGAATCGACAGTCGAACGGCGGGCGGGGGGCTTGTCCCGTGTCACGGTTCTTTGAGGCGAGGCCATGGCGGTAGGAAAGCGGCGGACGGCGCGGGAGATGGCGGTGCAGATGCTCTACCAGTGCGACCTCGGCGGCAGCGCGCCGGCGCAGGTCTTCGCGAGCTTCGACCTCGCCCTCTACCTGGCGCAGGAGACGGCCCGCGAGAAGAAGAAGGCGGGGCAGCGGGCGGGAGCGAGCGAGGCCGAGCGCGCCGACTACGCTAGGCGCCGGAAGCGCGTCGAGGACGCCTTCCGCTACGCCCAGGCGCTGGTCGACGGCACCGTAGAGAACCGCGAGCAGATCGACGGCTTGATCCGCGGCCAGGCCGACAACTGGCGCCTCGAGCGCATGCCGGCGGTCGACCGCAACATCCTCCGCCTGGCGGTCTACGAGATGCTCTTCGAGACCGACATCCCGAAGCTGGTGGTGGTCGACGAGGCGATCGAGCTGGCCAAGAAGTTCGGTTCCGAGCAGTCGGGACGCTTCGTCAACGGCCTCCTGGACGGCCTCTTGAAGCAGCATACCTTCCCCGGGAGCCTGACCTGAGAGAGAGACGATGACGAGCTCGTACGACCACAAGGCCGTCGAGGCCAAATGGCAGGACCGCTGGGAGCGGCGCCGCGTCGCCGAGACCGACCTGCGCCAGCCGCGCGACAAGTACTACATGCTGATGATGTTCCCCTACCCGTCGGGCGACCGCCTGCACGTCGGGCACGGGCGCAACTACATCCTCGGCGACGCCCTCTTCCGCTACCTCCGCATGCACGGCAAGCGGGCCTTGAACCCCATGGGTTGGGACGCCTTCGGCCTGCCGGCCGAGAACGCCGCCATCCAGCGCGGCGTCCATCCCCGCGACTGGACGCTCGCCAACATCAAGGTGATGAAGGAGCAGTTCCGGCGCTGGGGCATCCTCTACGACTGGTCGAAGGAGATCGCCTCCTGCGAGCCGGAGTACTACAAATGGAACCAGTGGCTCTTCCTGCGCATGCTGGAGAAGGGCCTGGCCTACAAGAAGAAAGCGCCCGTCAACTGGTGCCCGAGCTGCCAGACCGTGCTGGCCAACGAGCAGGTGGTCGACGGCGCCTGCGAGCGCTGCGGCACTCCCGTCGTGCAGCGCGACCTCGAGCAGTGGTTCTACCGCATCACCGGCTACGCCGACCGCCTGCTCGCCGGGCTCGACGGCCTCCCCGGCTGGCCGGAGAAGGTCAAGGTGATGCAGCGCAACTGGATCGGCCGCTCGGAGGGGGCGGAGCTCGACTTCCCCCTGCCGGCCCTGGGCGAGACGGTGACCGTCTTCACCACCCGGCCCGACACCGTCCACGGCGCCACCTTCCTGGTGCTCGCCCCCGAGCACCCGCTGGCGCCGAAGCTCCTCGCCGGCCATCCGGAGAAGGAGACAATCTCCGCCTGGATCGAGCGCGTGCGCAACACGCCGCGCATCCAGCGCGAGGGCGAGGAGGCGGTCAAGGAGGGGCGCGACACCGGCCAGGCCGCGACCAACCCGGCGACCGGCGAGGCGATCCCCGTCTGGCTCGCCAACTACGTGCTGCCCGACTACGGCACCGGCGCCATCATGGCGGTGCCGGCGCACGACGCCCGCGACCTCGCCTTCGCCCGCCAGGAGGAGCTGCCGGTGCGCCTCGTCTACCATCCTGACGGTCCCGACGGCGAGGAAGGCAGCGAGATCGACGCCTCCGAGCTGACCGAGCCGATCCTCAACGAAGGGGTGATCAAAAACGCGCCGCCCTTCGACGGCCTGCGCGACGGCCGGGAGACCATCGACCGCTTCATCGCCTGGGCGGAGGAGCGCGGCTTCGGCCGGCGCAAGGTGGGCTACCGCCTGCGCGACTGGCTGATCTCGCGCCAGCGCTACTGGGGGACACCCATCCCCATCGTCTACTGCGAGAAGGACGGCATCGTGCCGGTGCCGGACGACCAGCTGCCGGTGACGCTTCCCTACGACGTCGAGTTCACCGGCCGCGAGGGCAACCCGCTGTCGCGCTCGCCGGCGTTCGTCGAGACCACCTGCCCGAAGTGCGGCGGCCCGGCCCGGCGCGAGACCGACACCATGGACACCTTCGTCGACAGCTCCTGGTACTACCTGCGCTTCCTGTCGCCCAAGGACGGCGCGCGCATGTTCGATCCCGCCTTGGCCGACCGCTGGGCGCCCGTCGATCAATACATCGGCGGCATCGAGCACGCCATCCTCCACCTACTCTACGCCCGCTTCATCTGCCGGGTGCTGCACGACTTCGGCCTCGTCGGCTTCGAGGAGCCGTTCACCGACCTCTTCAATCAGGGGATGATCACGCGCTACGCGGAGAAGACGGGGCGGGTCGAGAAGATGTCGAAGTCGCGCGGCAACACCGTGTCGCCCGACGTCCTCATCGAGCAGATGGGGGCCGACACCGAGCGCGTCTACACCCTCTTCATCGGCCCGCCGGAGAAGGAGGCGGAGTGGAGCGACGAGGCGGTCACCGGCGCCAGCCGCTTCCTCAACCGCGTCTGGCGGACAGCGGAAAGGCTGGAGGAGGCGCCGCCCACCGCGCCCGCCCCCACGGAGAGCGAGCTCGAGCGGCAGCTCCATGCCACCATCCAGCGGGTCACCCACGGCATGGAGAGCTTCCATTTCAACACCGCCGTGGCGGCGCTCATGGAGCTTTTGAACGCCCTCACCCGCGCCCTCGACGACAAGACCGCCTCGCGCTTGCGCTGCGAGGAGGTCTTCGACGTCCTGCTGCAGCTCCTCCATCCCATGGCGCCGCACCTGACCGAGGAGCTGTGGGAGCGGCGCGGGCACGTCGAGAGCCTGATGGAGTCGAGCTGGCCAAGCTTCGACGAGGCGAAGATCCGCCGCCCGCGCATCGCGCTCGTGGTGCAGGTGGACGGCAAGCTGCGCGACCGCGTGGAGGTCGACGCCGGCGCCTCCGAGGCCGAGGTGCGCGCCGCCGTGCTCGCCAGCGACAAGGTCCAGGAGCACCTGGCGGGGAGAGAGCTGGCCCGCGCCGTCCTCGTCCCCGGCCGTCTCATCAACCTGGTGACCCGGAGGTCCGCATGAAGATCCGCCGCGCCGTACCCCTGCTTCTCCTCCTCGCGCTCCTCCCTCTCGCCAGCTGCGGCTACGGCCTCGTCGGTCGCGGCAGCAACCTGCCGCCGGGCATCAAGGCCGTCTACCTGAAGCCGCTCGACAACCGCACCCCGCGGAGCCAGGTGGAGCAGTTCCTGACCAGGGCCATCGCCGACGAGCTGGTCACCCGCCAGCGCTTCGCGGTGGCTTCGAGCGCCGCGCAGGCGAACGCCGAGCTGTCGGGGGCGGTGGTCGCCTTCGGCGCCACCCCCGTCACCTTCGACAACCAGGGCCGCGCCACCGAGTACGAGATTTCGATCACCGCCCAGGTGCTCTTCAAGCGCCTCGACAACAACCAGGTGATCTGGAAGAACGACCACTACAACTTCCGCGAGAGCTATCCGGTGGAGGTCTCCAGCGCCAACTACTTCGACCAGGAGAACCTGGCCCTGGAGAAAGCCTCGAAGCACTTCGCGCAGACCATGGTGAGCGATCTGCTGGAGGGGTTCTAGCCCCACGGCCGCTTTTTGCTTGCCCCACGGCCGTTTTTGTGTAGGGGCGGGGCTTGCCCCCGCCCGAGTAGAGGCGGTGGGGTTGGGAGCGTTCGTCGCCTGGGAGCGCCGGCGTCTCGCCGGCCCGTTTGTGCCGCCGCGGCCGGTTTTTCAAGCTGGACCGTCCCCTGGCGATCCTTGCCGGAGGCTTTCCAGCGTAGCCGGAGCTTTTTTAACGTAGCCGGGCTCTCGCGAGCGTAGCCGGGGCGTTGGTAGCGTTGCCTGGACGTTTGTAGCGTTGCCGGAGCCTTGGCAGCGTTGCCGAGTGCCCGGATAGCGTAGCCGGGGCTCGGATAGCGTTGCCGGGTGCCCGGCTAGCTTAGCCGAGGCCCGGATAGCGGGGAAGCTGCGGTTCGCGGAAGAGCGCGCGGGGAGGCGAAACTTCGCCGCGCTTGCCTGCCAAGACCGCCAGCAGGAGATTCTTCCGCAGCTCCTCGTGGTCGCACAGATCTTCATACCCGAGCGCGATTCCGTACACTCGCTGCCGGACAAGCGTCTTCGACGCTGTGCTCCACGAGGCTAGGGTCCCGGAAATCGGTGAAGCACGCCGCCAAGCGGCGCAGGATCCCCCGCTGGCGTTCCACCTCACCCAGCCTAGGAGGGCGCGGGAGGGATGGGAACGCTTGCCCCGGGCTTGCCCCGGCCTGGGTGGGCGGAACGACCCGGCGCGGTCCCGCGCTTTCAGGTGGCGGGAAGGCAGCTGCAACGCACCTCGGGCAGCGATGCCGACGAGAGGAACAGCCGCCAAGAGCCTGCATGCGCTCAATAGCCACGCGACGCCGTTCGCCGGCCTTGGGCCTGCACGCTCTTTTGGATCACGGCCGTTTGCGAGAACAGCCTTAAACGCTGCGACGCCTACCTCCTTTCCCGGGTTGCATGCACGGCCAGCATCTCCTCGAGCAGACGTTCCGGGTCCGTGCCGCACAGAAACACCTCGCCATGGTTGGTCCGAAACTTCTGCACAATGGTGGGAAGGAGGCCGCAGATGCCGCCTGAGTTGGTAAGCGCGCCTAGAACGAGGCCTTCATAAACACCGATACAGAACTCCTCGAGGGTTCCTGCTTCGCCGCCGAGAAAAACAGCAAGGTCGCAGTTGCGTAGGCTAAGGTAGTTTCGTCCGGTATACCCCTGCCCAGTGTAGAAGATGTGAGTGCACCCGTCGATCGGCTTGGCAAACTTTCCAATGTGCTCGTGGTAATCTCTAGCTGGCGAGATACCCAGCACGGTGCCGCCCATCTCGATGGCAGCCTGGCCGCCAACATGCGGTAGGCCGCTCGTGGCACCGGTAACAGCAATAAGCCCCCGCGCCGCAATCGCCTTTCCTAGCCGGCGAGCGAGCGCATCCGCTTCCGGGGTCTCGATATGAAAGGCAGACCCGAAAATGCCAACCCTAGGTCGCAAAGCGAATTCCGATGCCAGCCGAGTCATTGAGGCTATGAATAGGAGAAAATTTCGTCCACAAGTTGAATGTTATCCGTAACTTCCTCCGAGCTTCGATGGCCGACCACGGCGGCCGTCGCTCCTGGGTGGCGAAGGATGTGATGCAGGGCGCGCCCACGGAGTTGCCTCGCTCCACCAGCTTCCTGCTTGAGCTTAAAAGCCTGATCCAGGATTGATTCCACCTTAGCGCGGTTATAGCGAAGATTCCACGCCCAATAATTGTCCTCCAGCGGGAGATCGTCCGTCTTGTCGAAGCGTCCGGACAGATAGCCGCGCTTGTAAGGTCCACAAATCAGCATTCCGATGCCGTTCTCGTGTGCGAGGCCGAATGCTTCAGCACACTCTTCGTCGAGAAGGTTGTATTGCAACATCATCACGTCTATCTCTTGATTGAGCGCAAGCTTCACGTGTTCCGGCTCTGCGTCAAAACTGTAGCCGACAAACTTGGCAAGTCCCATTGCCTGAATCGTCTGTACCACTGCCAGAGCGCGCCCATCGCGAACTTCGCTGAGGCTTGGGGCGTGAACGAGGAAAATGTCCACATATTCCGTCCGCAGCGAGCGCAGAGCGCGATGTAATTCCTGTACCATATTTCGCGGATGGTACATAGCGCGGTGGGAATACTCGTCAACTTGGCCGACCTTGAGGCAGATGAGCACCTGTTCCCGACGTTTACCGCTGAACGCCTCGCCGAGAAGTTCTAGGGCACGACTCCGCTGCTCGTTAACTTCACCGCGATAGAGCCCGTAGACGCTTGCAGCATCGAAAATGTTAATACCGCAATCCAGCGCGTGCTGAAGCAGTGCGATGGCCTCGTTGTGCTGTAAGCCCTTCCATCGCTCGCCGCCGATCTGCCAAGTCCCAAAGCCGAGGCGCGAGCAATCTAGGCCTGTCCTCCCAAGTTTTGCGTATTTCATGTGGCGCCCGTTATCGATCTATCTGCTTGTGCTGCGCTCTGGTGCAGCGCAGCAGTGCAGCGCCCCTTTGCAAGCCTTGGACCATGGGAGAACCTGGACCCCATTCGCAAAGCTGGGGGCAGTCAGCTGCAGAGAATCTCTCGGAAGTCATGGAGCAGTCCATCCCGAATCCGTTGCGAGAGTGCTTCATTCGCGTTACGGAACCGCAACGCCTAATTTCAATCCCCCCATTACATCTCGCTTTGGCCTGGCGGGTTTGGCTGGGCGCGGCCTCGCGGCACGATCCTTGCCTTACCTCCCAGCGGTGATGTAAATTTCCGACGGCCAGGCAAGGAGGAATTGGAATGTCCGCCCAACGCAGGAGCAACGTTTTTCTCATCGTCCTGAGCTTTGTGGTTTTGTCGAGCGGCTGCGCGCAGCCGCCGGCAGGCTCTGGCAAGTCGGCTGAATCCATCCTCGACCGAGTCAAGCGCGAGGGTGTCATTCACGCGGCTTTCATCAAGTACCCGCCGTTTGTCGACGTCGACCCACGCACCCACCAGCCGTCCGGGTACTTCATCGACGTCATGGAGGAGGTCCGCAGCAGGATGGGCAAGGACATGAAACTCTCTTACGAAGAGACGACCTGGGGCACGATGGTCGCCGGAGTACAGAGCAAGCGCTTCGATGTGGTAGTCTCTGGGATTTTCAGCACTATCCCGCGCTCCATGGAGGTGACTTTCTCTCGACCGCTGCTCTTCGTCGGTCTCGGGGCGGTGTCGCGCGCCACCGACACTCGCTTCGCCACTGAAGGAGACCTCCAAAAGCCCGGCCTGACGGTGGCCGTCACCGCGGGCGAAGTTGGACACGAGTACGCCCAGAAGTACCTGCCTACTGCCAAGCTAATCGTCATCGACACTCCAGATATCACACGACCCATGCTGGAAGTGCTCTCCGGCCGTGCCGACATCGGTATCGCCGACTCGATGAGCTGTTATAACTTCGTAGCCGCTCATCAGGGCGACGCCAAACAACTCTTCGCCGACCACCCGCTTTACGTCTACTCGACCACCTTGATGCTGCCTCGACACGAACCGGACTGGAAGGACTTCCTCGATCAATCCCTCGCCTTCCTCGACTACAGCGGCATCACCAAGCGTCTTGAGGCGAAGTACAAGAAGGGGTCGACTGCGTGGATCTCGAGGAGCCTGCCGTTCGCACCTTGACCGCGGCATTGGGGCCGTCAGCAGCAGCACTTGAGCCTGCAATGGCGCGGGCTTCCTTGCCGACGCGTCAGGCGCGGGCCGCGTCTCCGGCGCAACACGGTGCGGGCGTTGCAGAGCCGGCGCTCCAAGGCACTGAGATCCCATGAGCTACCACTGGGATCTTTCCCTGCTCGTCGAGTACCGCGCCGCCTTTGGCCAGGGCCTGCTCGTCACGTTGTATCTCGCCGGAAGCTCTGTTCTGGCCGGGACCCTCCTCGGCTGTCCGTTGGGCGTGGTGCTGGCCACCAGGAGCTCATCGCTGCGCCCTATGCGCTGGCTGATCGCAGCCTACATCGCCTTCTTCGGCTGGCTCCCCGTCCTCGTCTTGCTGGTATGGATGTATTACCTCCTGCCTGCGGGCTTTGGCTATCGGCCCTCCGCTCTGGTCGTCTCTGTCATTGCACTCTCACTGAACCTCTCCGCGTTCGTCGCCGATGTCGTCCGTGGCGCCATCGGACGTGTCTCTATCGATGACCTCGATGCGGCCCGTGCTATCGGCATGAGTCCGGCTTTGCGGCTGCGCCGAATCGTTCTCCCAGAGGTCATCCGCAACTCGCTTCCTGCTCTTGTCGCGCTATACATCAACCAGCTCAAGTGGACCTCTCTCGCCTCGGTGATCGGGGTCGAGGAGCTGCTACACACGGCCGATACGATCATGATCCACACTTATCGCGCCCTCGAAGCCTATACGGCTATCGCCATAATCTACCTAGTGATGATCGGGCTGCTCAACACGGTCTACCTGGCTGTGCAGCGGCATCCGTTCTTTCTGCAGCGGAGGTGATGTGTCAACCTCTAACGGACCGCTGCTCGAGATGTCGCACGTCGGCCTCAAGCTGGCGAAAACTCCGATCCTAGACGACATCAGCCTCAGCGTAGCCGAGGGTGACCGCATAGCAATCTGTGGCCGCAGCGGTGTCGGCAAGACCAGCCTCTTGCGGTCCATCTCGCTGCTCAATCCGATCTCCTCGGGCACCATCCTCTATCAGGGCGCAGCAGTGGCGCAGGCCGATGGCAGGCGGCTGCGGCTCTTCATGGACGAGAATCTCTATCGTTCGCAGGTTGTCATGGTCTTTCAGGGATTCAATCTCTGGCCGAATCGCACGGTGGGCGAGAACATCATCGAAGGGCCGCGCTTTGTCAAGAAGCTGCGGGTACGGGAGGCGCGCGCGAGAGCCCGCGATCTGGCAGAGCGCTTCGATATCGCAGGCAAGCTCGACCGCTACCCTGGCGAGTTATCTGGTGGACAGCGCCAAAGAGTTGCCCTCGCCCGCGGGCTGGCCTTGGAGCCGCGCGTCCTGCTGCTCGATGAGATCACGTCGTCGCTGGACCCGCCGCTGGCGGCCGATGTGCTTTTCTACCTTGAGAAGGAGCTGACTGGGGTCACTGTCCTTTTCGTGACCCACTATCTTGAATTCGCCCGCACACTGGCCAACCGCTTCATCTTCCTTCATCAGGAAGCTATCGGCGAGCCTTCCCGCATTTTCATCGATCTGCCGATCGCCGAGCTCGATGGATCTCTCGAGAAAGTGCCGCAGTTCAGGGAGTACTTCCACCCCTTGGCACGACTGCACTAGTACTAGCGAGGCTGCGCCTCAGACCGACAAGCGGTGTTTACGTCAATGCGCAAGCGTAAAACTTGACTCATTTCGGAGGACTTCTTCCTCCCTAGTGGACCTAGTAGCCCCCACAGCGCTCAGCAAGACGCTGCTCACTACACCCGCCCCTGGCTACCGTGAGCCAGGGTCGCGGACATTCCTTCATCTCCCCATACCAGGTGCACGACGACTGTGAAGTAGAGGCTGACGATGCAACCGGCCAAGAAGAGCGCCAAGTGCCCCCCGCACGCGGGCTCAGCGCAAACGATGCGCTCCAGCGCCACCGACGCAAGACTCCCCACCAGAGCTACGAGGAAGAGAGCCCACATCAGAACGCCGGTGGATCGGATGAAGGCTTGCCATTTCGATTCGAGCGCGGCGTAGGCCTCGCCATAGAGAAAGAACAGCGGCAAGGCCATCAAGAGCAGGAACGCATAGTGCGTCTCTCCATGGCACGGCCATTCCGGCGCTTTATCGGCGAAGAGGCGATGCGTGCCGAACTCGCCCAATACAGTCGACCAGCCGAGTATGGCCCCAGCGAACAACCGTGGGTAGAGGACACGGAAGACTCGGGGGAGCAAAGCACTGAGCGCCAGAACGACCGCGAAAAGGCCGAGCGCTACACACGGTCGGTAAGGCTCGAGCCCGCGCAGGGCAGAGTAACGGGTGTCCATCGTCAGCAAAGCGACTAGGCCAGCCGCAAACGTGATAAAGGCGATTAGGGCAGGCCACGCCCGCTTTCGCCATTTGTGCCGCTTGGGCGGTATCGCCAGGAAGGTGACACGCAGCGCCGTCAACATCGAAAAGCGAGCCAGAAGCCAATCATCGAAGTAGTTCCGTTCCTGCTTTTCGAGGTCGAAGAACTCCGGGTAGTCGTAGGCGAGCTCGAGGATGTCGTCCTCGACGACGACGCTCAACGGGCCTTTGCCGACAGCATACGCATAGCGACCGCTGATGTAGAGCTTGTAGTGGCGGAGGGCCTGGGCGACCCTTGA
>DATNKQ010000136.1:0-4621 GCA_035603315.1 Thermoanaerobaculia bacterium | reverse complement strand
CCGGCGCCCCAGGGATCGACGCTGCCGCGGTCGTCGCCGCCGACTTCGACGGCGACGGCCGCACTGACCTCGCGGCGGTGGGCGCCGACGGCGTGCTACGGCTTTTCCACAACGCCACGGAGACCGCCCAGCACTGGCTCGGCGTCGGCTTGGCCGGGGTCAAGAACCTCAAACTGGCGCCCGGCGCCGAGGTCGAGGTCAAGGCGGGGGCGAGCTACCAGAAGCTCCTCTACGCGGGGACGCCGCTCGTCTTCGGCCTCGGCGCCTACACGACCGCCGACACCGTCCGCATCACCTGGCCGAACGGCCTGATCCAGAACGAGCCGCGCCAGACCGCCGGGCAGGCCCGGGTCTACAAGGAGGCGCAGCGCCTCTCCGGCTCCTGCCCGATGATCTTCACCTGGGACGGCGAGCGCTATCGCTTCATCACCGACGTGCTCGGGGTGGCGCCGCTCGGCGCCAGCTCCGGCGACGGCGAGTACTTCCCGGTCGACCACGACGAGTACGTGCAGATCCCCGGCGAGGCGCTGGCCGCCCTGCCGGAAGTGAACGGCCGCTTCTCGATCCACGTCACCGAGGAGCTGCGCGAGGTCTCCTACCTCGACCAGATTCGCCTCCTGGCCCTCGACCACCCGCGCGAGGTGGAGATCTTCACCAATGACAAGTTCAAGGGGCCGCCCTTCCCCGAGTACCGCCTGTTCGGGGTGCGGCGGCGGATCTACCCGCGCAGCGCCCGGGACGGCGACGGCCGCGACGTGCTGCCGCGGCTGCTGGCGAAGGACGCCACCTATCCCGACGGCTTCCGGCGCGACTACGCGGGGGTGGCCGAGATCCACACCCTGGACCTCGACTTCGGCGCCGACAGCTCAGGCCGTCCGGTGGCGGCCGACGGCCGCGCCGTGCTGATCCTCTCCGGCTGGGTGGACTGGGCCGACGGCAGCACCTTCCTAGGCACCGCCCAACGCACGGTCGGCAACCCGGGCCTGCTGATGCCCCAGCTTCAGGTGAAAGACGCCGCGGGCCGCTGGAAGACGGTGATCGAGGACATGGGGATCCCGTCGGGCAAGCCGAAGACCATCGCCGTCGACCTGACGGGGAAGTTCCTCTCCGCCTCGCGCGAGGTGCGGATCGTCACCAACCTCTGCGTCTACTGGGACGAGATCTTCCTCTCCGAGGAGACGGCGGCGCCGGCGGTGCGCACCACCGTCCTCGATCCGGCGGCGGCCGACCTCCACTTCCGCGGCTTCTCGACCCCCGTCATCCACCCCCAGCGCAAGCAGCCGGAGGAGTTCGACTATTCGCATCTCCAGCCGCTGTCGATGTGGAACCCCACCCCCGGGCTCTATACTCGCTACGGCGACGTCACCGAGCTGCTCACCGACCTCGACGACCGCCTGCTGATCATGGGCTCGGGAGACGAGGTCCGGCTGTCCTTCGCGGCCTCCCGCCTGCCGCCGTTGCCGGCCGGTTGGCGGCGCGATTTCCTCCTTCTGGTCGACGGCTGGGCGAAGGACGCCGACGCCAACACCGCCTTCGGGGAGACCGTCGAGCCGCTGCCGTTCCATGGCATGAGCCGCTATCCTTATCCCACCGGGGAGCATTTCCCCGCCGATCCCGAGCACGCGCGCTACCGCGCGGAATACAACACCCGGCCGGCCCTGCGGTTGATCCGCTCGTTGCGTCCGGAAGGGGCCTCCGGCGCTCCAGGAGTCGAACCATGAGCACCTCCCGACCCAGCCCGCTGACGAGGTTCGTGGGCATCGCCTTCCTTCTCCTCCTCGTCAACACCGCCTACATCGCGGCCTTCGCCTCGCCGACGGTCTTCTACATGGCGAACGTCCTCCTCCATCTGCTCCTGGGGGTGGTGGTCGCCGCGGCCGCCGCCGTGCTCCTCGTCCGGCGTCCCGACCTGCGGCAAGGTTTCGCTCCTGCCGGTCTGCTCTTCCTGCTCGCCCTGGCGGCGGGGCTCTACTTGGCCGTCGCCGGCAACGTGCGGGCGAACCACCGGGTCCTCTGGGCGCACGTGGCGGCGGCCGCCGTGGGGCTCGCCGCCCTCCTGCCGTGGCTCTGGCGGCGGGCGGGAGAACGCGACTGGCCGCGCTTCCGGCACCTCTTCGCGGCAGCGTTGGCCCTCCTCGTCCTGCTGCCGGCAGCGGCGTCGCTCTATCGCCGCTCCCATCCTCATCCCGAGGACCGCATCCGGAATCCGATGGTCGTGCCGGCGGCGATGACGGACGAGGGGGGCGGGCCGAAGTCGCCCTTCTTCCCCTCCTCGGCGAAGACCAACGTCGGCGGCATCATCCCCTCCAACTTCTTCATGGACTCGGCGACCTGCGGCGAGTGCCACAAAGACATCTACCGCCAGTGGCAGTCGTCGGTGCACCACTTCGCCTCTTTCAATAATCAGTTCTACAGGAAGTCCATCGAGTACATGCAGGACACCGTCGGCACCCAGCCCAGCAAGTGGTGCGCCGGCTGCCACGACCACGCGGTCTTCTTCAACGGCCGCTTCGAGCGGCCCGTCAAGGAGCAGATCGACACCCCGGAGGCGCGCGCCGGACTCGCCTGCACCTCCTGCCACGCCATCGTCCACGTCGACAGCTCGATGGGCAACGGCGGCTTCACCATCGAGTACCCGCCCCTCCACGAGCTGGCGACGAGCAAGAACCCGGTGATCAAGAAGCTCGACCACTTCCTCACCTACCTGAACCCGGAGCCGCACCGCAAGACCTTCATGAAGCCGTTCATGCGCCAGGACCAATCGGAGTTCTGCTCCAGCTGCCACAAGGTCCACCTCGACGTGCCGGTCAATCACTACCGGTGGTTCCGCGGCTTCAACGAGTACGACGCCTGGCAGGCGAGCGGCGTCTCGGGGCAGGGAGCGCGCTCGTTCTACTATCCGAAAGAGTCCAGCAACTGCGTCACCTGCCACATGCCGCCGGTGGACTCGCAGGACCCCGGCAACCAGGACGGCAAGGTGCACTCGCACCGCTTCCCCGGCGCCAACACCGCCCTCCCCTACGTCAACCAGGACCCGGAGCAGCTCGGCATCACCGAGAAGTTCTTGCAGTCGGGCTTCGTCACCGTCGACCTCTTCGCGGTCTCGCCGGTCGAGGAGGACGCCAAGCAGACGGCGATGGTGCGGCGCGCGGGCGACGAGGGGCCGCAGCTGGCGTCGACTTTCGCCGTCGGTGAGGAGGCGGAGCAGGCCGGGCCGGTGACGATCCGCGAGGTGGGGAAGCTGGCAGCGCCGCTCGGGGCCGCCGGCGCGCGGGTCCGGCCGGGCTCCACGGTGCGGGTGGACGCCGTCGTGCGCACGCGGAAGATCGGCCACTTCTTCCCTGGCGGCACGGTCGACGCCTTCGACGTCTGGCTGGAGCTCCAAGCCGAGGACGCCACCGGCCGCACCATCTTCTGGAGCGGGCAGGTGGAGGACGGAGGGCGCGGCGCGGTCGAGCCCGGCGCCCACTTCTACCGCTCCTACCAGCTCGACGAAGCGGGCAACATGGTCAACAAGCGGAACGCCTGGCAGAGCCGGAGCGTCCTCTACACCCGCCTCGTCCCCCCCGGCGCCGCCGACGTCGTCCACTTCCGGATGCGCGTCCCTGCCGACGCCCAGGGCCCGATCACCCTCAAGGCGCGGCTCAACTACCGCAAGTTCTCCCGCTACTACACGCAGTTCGTCTACGCCGGGAAGCCCAAGCCGGGGCAGGACCCGAAGCTGATCTCGCCGCACCAGAACAGCCTCGAGTACAGCTTCGATCCCGCCGACATCCCGGCGGACGTCTCGGGCGAGATCAAGGGGCGCATCCCCGATCTGCCGATCGTCGTCGTCGCCAGCGCCCAGGCGGAGCTCGCCCTGGCCGACGCCGCCCATCCGGAGGTCTGGAAGCCGGCGGTGCAGAAGGGCGACCGCGAGCGCTGGAACGACTGGGGGATCGGCCTCCTGCTCCAGGGCGACCTCAAGGGCGCCGAGTACGGTTTCCAGCGGGCGATCGAGGCGGAGCCCGGCTACGCCGACGGCTGGGTCAACGTCGGACGGGCGCTCATCCGCGAAGGGGAGACGGAGCGCGCCAAGCCCTACCTGGCGCGCGCCCTCGCGCTCAACCCCAACCTGGCGAGCGCCCACTTCTTTCAGGCGATGATCGAGAAGGCCGACGGCGCCTACGACGCCGCCCTGGCCTCGCTCGCCGCCGCCGAGAAGCTCTTCCCCCGCGACCGCGTGGTGCTGGACCAGGAAGGGCGCATCCTCTTCCTCAAGCGCCAGTACGCTCAGGCCATCCAGGTCCTCCAGCGGGTGTGCCTCGTCGATCCGGAGGACGTGCAGATGCACTACACGATGATGCTCTGCTACCGCGGCCTGGGCGACGCCGCCAAGACGGCCCGCGAGGCGGCGCTCTTCCGCCGCTTCAAGGCCGAGGAGTCGGCGCAGGCGATCACCGCCATCCGCCGGCGGGCGAGCCCGGAGGACAACAACGAGCGGCAGCAGATCCACGAGCACGAGAGCGTGCCGCTCGCCGGCGCTCGCGCGGCCGGTCCGGCGCGGGCGGCCGCCCCGGTGGCGGGAGGCATGCCGTGAAGGGCGGCCTCCTCGCCGTGCTGGGCTCGGTGGCGGGCATCG
>DATNKQ010000096.1:0-2820 GCA_035603315.1 Thermoanaerobaculia bacterium | reverse complement strand
CCGGGACGGTTCGCCAAGTCCTGGGCGGTGCCCAGGAAACGGCCGTCCAGATAGACCGAGGCGTCGGCCGGGGTGATCTGAAGGTGCATGCCGATGCGGCCGCCCTCCTGGTCCCCGCGACCCCGGCGATCGTAGGAATCGCCCGAACGGTCCCGCTCCGCGCGGTCCTGGCGGACGCGATCGCGCCAGCCATGCCCGTAGCGACCCTGCTGCTCGTTGCGGTCGGCCTGATCCTGCATCTCGCGATCCTGGTCGATCCGCGCGTCGCGCCGCTCGTGGATCTTCGACGGCAGATCCTCGGGACGGACCGACTCCCCCTTCTCGAGGTGGTCGTCCCAGTTGATCACCAGGCCGGGGTAGATGGTGACCTGGCGGGCCAGCGTCTTGTATCCCGGGCGGTAGAAGACAACGTCGTAGGTGCCCTGGTCGAGCCACAGGTACTGCGGCCAGCCGTCGAAGTCGTCGACGGTGCCGACGAGCTCGCCGTTCAGGTAGACCTGGGTGTCGGCGGGGCTGAGATCGAGATCGAGCGCGCCCTGGTGCTCGCGGTCGTATGCGGGGGGCCGCCCGTAAGCGCCGTAGTAACCCGGCCCGTAGTAGCCGTCGTAGTAGCCGTCATAGTACGGATAGTAGGAGTAGGGAAACCCGAAGCCGAGCGAGAACGAGGGGTAGAAGAACCCGTTGAAACCACCGTGGAAGCCGCCATGGAAGCCATGGAAGCCGCCGTGGAATCCACCGTGGAAGTCGTGGTCGCCGTGCCCGCCGTGGCCGCCGCTGGTATGGCCGCCGGAATGGCTGCCGCCGTGACTGCCGCCGCCGTGACTGCCGCCGCCGTGGCTGCCGCCACCGTGACTGCCGCCGCCGTGGCTGCCGCCGCCGCCGTGGCTGCCGCCGTGAGAGCTCGCCGCTTGGGCCGCCAGGGGGACGCTCAGCACCAGGGTGAGCGCGAAGAGGATCGAGAGTGAGGACGACGGGCGCGCGTGCGGCCGTACAGCTGCCCGTCCGGTCTCCAAAGCTGTCATGAACGTTCTCCTTTTTGCCCGCCGTTCCAGGCGCGGTGAAGGCCTCGGATGTAATAGTACCTGAGCGCCCTTTCCCACGCACGCGGCAGGCTCAAAGGCGAGTTTTGCAAACCCCGCACCAACCCCTCGCGCACGATCTGGCGCCCTCGCGGCGGCAGGGGGGGCGGCCCCTGCGGACCGATCCCCAGGAAGCCGCCGAGCTCCGGATGGAGGCGGTAGAAGACGACGGCGCAGTAGCCGGCCCGCTCCTGGCGGGCGGCGAAGCGGGCCATGTCGGTGGGGTGATCGTGCTGGACCGTCGCCGCCGGCGCGTAGACCATCCGCAGACCGCGCCGCTTCATGCGGTAGGCGACCTCGATGTCCTCCCACGCCGCATAGGGGAAGCGCAGGTCGAAGGGCTCGGCCAGGAGGAGCTCCCGGGGAAGCGAGATGTTCGAGGTGTAAAAGAAATTGAACGGCACGTCCTCGGGATCGCGGATGAGGGCGTAGCCGAACTGCAGGCCGTGCTCGTTGATGTAGCGCAGGAACGGGGTGAGGCGCATCCGCGGATGCCAGCCGGTGTAGCCCAGGACCGCGACGTGCGGGTCGTCGCCGCGCCGGCGGTGGGCCTCGCGGTGGGCCGCCAGCCATCCCCAACCGGGGACGGTGTCGTCCCCCAGAAAGGCCACCCAGCGGCCGCCGGCGATGGCCACCCCGGTGTTGCGCGCCGCCGCCGGCCCGGCGTTCGCCTGGCGGTGGACGCGCAACGGCACGGCGTGCTTGCGCGAACGCAGCCACTCCGCGGTGCCGTCCGTCGAGCCGTCGTCGACCACCACCACCTCGAACGGCGGCGCCCCCTCCTGCGCCTCCAGGGCCGACAGCACCTCGGTCAGGATCTCCAGCCGGTTGTGGGTGGGGATCACCACCGAGATCTCGGGCGCCATGCGGCAAGCTTACCCGAGGCGGGGTGGGACGACCGTAAGGGTCCAGGCGACGCAGGCCGACCGCCTGGTAGGGGCGCCCCCCTGTGGGCGCCCTGGATGGCAAGGGCACGGGGGAGGGCGGCCACGGGGGGCCGCCCCTACCCGGAAGGTCCGCGAACGGGGTTACACCGAGGAGGCCTCCACCTCCGCCAGCCGGCGGGCGAGAAAGCGCTGCTCGGCGGGATTGGCGGCGAGGGCCAGGGCGCGGCGGTAGGCTCGGGCGGCCTCGCCGGCGCGGCCGAGCCGGCGCAGGAGGTCGGCGCGGGCGGCGGGGAGGAGGTGGTAGCCGGGGAGCGCCCCGCGCGACTCCAGCTCGTCGAGGAGGCGCAGGCCCGCCTCCTCGCCATAGGCCTGGGCGACGGCGACGGCGCGGTTGAGCTCGACGACGGGCGACGGCTGGACCTCGAGGAGGAGGCCGTAGAGCTCTGCCATCTGCCGCCAGTCGGTGGCCGCCGCCGTCGCCGCGCGGGCGTGGAGGGCGGCGATCGCCGCCTGCAGGGCGTACGGCCGCGCGCCCCCCCGCCGGATGGATTCCTCGAGCAGCGTGAGCCCCTCGGCGATCTCGCCGCGGTCCCAGCGCGAGCGGTCCTGGTCCTCCAGCAGCACGATCTCGCCGCCGTCGTCCAGGCGGGCGGCGCGGCGGGCGTGGTGGAGGAGCATGAGGGCGAGGAGCGCCCGCGCCTCCGTCTCCTCCGGCAGCAGCTCGACGAGCAGGCGCCCGAGCCGGATCGCCTCGGCGCAGAGCGGGAGCCGCAGGAGCGCCGGCCCGGCGGTCGCCGCATAGCCCTCGTTGAAGACCAGGTAGAGAGTGCAGAGGACGGCGGCGAGCCGCTCCG
>DATNKQ010000089.1:0-3760 GCA_035603315.1 Thermoanaerobaculia bacterium | reverse complement strand
GTCAACGGCTGCATCCCCAACGGGCGAGGGCCGGTCACCGGCGCCATCGACCTGGTGGCGACGGACGGCACCGTCACTCCCGTCTTCTTCGACCAGAACGGCCGCTTCTGCGCCGACCTGCGGCGCAACGCCTTCTACGTCCTGCAGAAGAACGACTACGTCGACTGCTCCAATCGGGTGGTGCGCTGCCGGACCTCCCTGCAGGTCTCCGATCCCAACGCCGCCGGGCTCTGCTCCGGCGACGAGACCGGCTGCCAGGACCTGGGCGCGCTCGACTTCTTCTGCGGTGGCTCGTAGGCCGCCGGACCGCCGCGATCCGCCGCCGCCGTGAAGGTCGCCTACTTCACGGCGGGGACGGTCGGCGCCGGCCACCTGGTGCGCGGCATCGCCGTCGGCAAGGGGCTCGAGCGGGCGGGATTCCGGGGCGCCTACCGCATGTTCGGGCCGCCGCTGCCGTTCCCTCTCGCCTGCAGGCGAGAGGACTACCAGGCGGTCGAGATCTTCGGCGACCGCTCGCTGCGCGACCGCCGTCTGGCGCCGACCAGCGACCTGGCGCGGCGTCTGACGGAGTTCGCCCCCGACCTGCTCGTCGTCGACCTCTTCTGGGCACCCCTCTACTGGCTCCTGCCGGCGCTCGGCTGTGCAGCCTGGCTGCTGGTCCGCACCTGCCCGCCGGTGTGGCTGGTGGGGCCGCCCGAGGCGCCCTTTCCGGCCCAGCAGTTCGATCGCATCGTCGGCATCGAGCCGGTGGCATACCCCGCGGTGGCGGAGACGATCGATCCCATCGTGGTGGCGAACCCGGACGAGCTGCGGCCGGCAGGAGACCTGCGCCAGCGCTTCGGGATCCCGCTCGGCGGGGAGCTGGTGGTGGTGCTCCACGCCGGCGAGCGGGGCGAGGCGGCAGTGCTGCGGGACGCCGCGGCGGCGGAGCGGCCGCTGACCCTCGACCTGTTCGAGCCCGGCGCCCTCTTCCCCGCCGCCGTCTGGCTCTCCGGCGCCGACCGCATCGTCTCGGGCGCCGGCTACAACGCCTACTGGGAGGCGCGCTGGCTGGGCCACGCCGGCCGCACGACCTTCGTACCCTTCCGCCGCTCGATCGACGATCAAGCGCGGCGCCTGACGGCTTTTGGGGACTACTCTCCGCGTGTCAACGGCGCCGACACCTTGGCGGGCTGGATCGTCGGCTCGACGCGGCGGCGGGGGACCTGAAGCCGCCTCGCCGCCCGCCCTGCCGATGCCGCTCCACCTCGTCGCTACCTGCGTCCTCGGTCTGGAGGAGATCCTCGACGCCGAGCTCGCCGGCCTGGGCGCCGGTGAGCGCGAGCGGCAGCGCGGGGCGGTGACCTTTCGCGGCGGCTGGGAGGACTGCTGGCGCGCCAACTGGCGCCTGCGCACCGCCAACCGGGTTCTCGTCGAGCTGGGGCGCTGGCCGGCGAGCGACGGTGCCGCTCTTGCGGCCGGGGCGCGGGACCTGATTCGCCGGCCGGCGGATGGGCGCTCTTCGGGCTCCCACGAGCTCGACGTGGGAGCCCTCCTGCACCCGGACCGCAGCATCGCCATCCATGCCACCGCCAGCGCCTCCGCCGTCACCGACTCCAGATGGGCGGCCCTGTCGGCGAAGGACGGCCTGGTCGACGGACAGCGAGACCGCTACGGCCGGCGGGCGCAGGTCGAACGGGCGGACCCCGACCTGCCGCTACGCTTGCGGCTCCACGCCGACGTCGCGACGCTGCTGCTGGACACCTCGGGACAGCCCCTCGACCATCGCGGCTACCGCACCATCACGGCCGCCGCGCCCCTCCGCGAGCAGCTCGCGGCGGCCTGCGTCCTGGCGTCCGGCTGGGAAGGAAAGGGGCCGGTGGTCGACCCCATGTGCGGCTCGGGAACGCTCCTCATCGAAGCCGCCTGGTACGCCCTCGGCCAAGCGCCGGGAAGCCTACGCGCGAGCTGGGCCTTCGAGCGCCTGCCGGGGTTCGACCCCCAGGCCTTCACCGCCATCCGGCGGGAGGCACTGCCGGCCCCTGGCCCCGACGTACTGCTGCTCGGCAACGACCTCTCGCTGGAAGCTCTACGCGCGGCGCGGGCCAACGCCGCGCGCGCCGGCCTGGCCGGCCGCGCCCGCTGGTCTCGCGGCGACTTCTCCGCGGTCGACCCGCCGCCGGGCCCCGGCCTGGTCATCGCCAATCCGCCGCACGGCGAAAGAGTCCGCGAGAGCCCCGATCAGTGGCGTCGCCTGGGCGATCTCCTGAAGCAGCAGTTCAAGGGATGGCGGGCCGTGGTGCTTGCCGGCGGCGAGAGCCGAGGCAAGGAAATCGGCCTCCGGCCGCGCCGGCGCATCCCGGTCTGGAACGGCCCCCTCGAAGCGAGGATCCTGCTCTTCGACCTGTTCTGACGGGACGTGGGCTCAAAGGCTGCGCTTCTTGGCCCGCAGGCCGCGGCGGCTGCCGCCATCTTTGCGGGGCTTGGTGGGAGGGCGGAAGCCGCCGCCGTCCCCACCGCCGAAGCCGCCCCCGCCGCCGCCGTAACCGCCGCCGTAGCCGCCGAAGCCCCCCCGCGGGGCGTCCCGCGGCCCGCCGGGAGTGCGCTCGCGGGCCTCGTTGACGTTCAGGCTCCGTCCCTGGAAGTCGTGGCCGTTGAATTCGGAGATGGCCTTCTGGGCCTCCTCCTCCGAGCTCATCTCGACAAAGCCGAAGCCGCGCGAGCGGCCCGTCGCGCGGTCCGTCATCACGGTGGCGGATTGAATCGTTCCCGCCTTCGCGAACAGCTCGTTGAGCTCCTCACTGGTAGTGTCGAAGGAGAGGTTGCCTACGAACAGCTTCTTGCCCATCGTTTGCTCCTCGGCCTTGGCCGGCCGCAAGTGGCCGACTGGTGGCGCCGGCGCAGAATCTGGTTTGGGCGGAAGCCTCTCGTGGGCGAGCCCGGGAAACGGGAAGGATCGCTACTCAAACCCATTTTTCAGCAATATACCAGCCGGCCACCAGCCGCGCAAACGGACCTCGCCAACCGTCACCTCCGCAAATCGCCGGCCTTTCCCGAGCGCACTCGAGCCAGCCAATCTCTCCTGTCCTAGAGAGGTGCCGCGCGCGGCCTCGGAATAGGCAGGAAAGAGTCCTTGACTTACGCTCGCTTACCGCCTAGTATGATGCCATGCTACGGGC
Organism: Thermoanaerobaculia bacterium; assembly: GCA_035603315.1. GTDB lineage: Bacteria > Acidobacteriota > Thermoanaerobaculia > Multivoradales > UBA5704 > DATNKQ01. The sequence goes on along the minus strand of DATNKQ010000089.1, from coordinate 602 downwards.
GGCTTTCCTCCCTTCGGCAAGAGCGACGCAACCAGACCCGCAGCGGGCGGTGCGGGCGGCGGCGGCGGGGGTGAAATGCCTGCCTGACAGCCCTTTCGGCGCGGGGACGGCGCAGTTCTGCCGCCGGCGCCAGGAGACAGAACGGTGCGTACATCCATCCTGAATGGCCTCGGCCCGGCGCTGCGCTGGATCCGCGACCGCCGCGGCAAGAAGCAGTACCAGGTGGCTGCGGCCGCCGGCATCACCAAGGGCATGCTCTCCGCGTACGAGACCGGCCGCCAGCGGCCTTCGCTGGAGACTCTGGACAAGATCCTCGACACCCTGGAGTGCGACCTCAACGACCTCCACAACTCCCTGCAGATCGTCACCGGCCGGCCCGAGGCGCCGATGCGCTTTCCCGGCCGCTTCCGGGAAGCGTATCCGGAAGGCGGCGTGCCGTCGGCGGAGGTCGCGGAGGCGCCGGCCGTCGATGTCTACCGCATCCTGGGGATCGACGAGGCCTTGCCGCGGGAGCAGGAGCTGGCGCTCACCGAGATGCTGGAGGGCTTTCATCGGCTCGTGCGGTATCTGCATGCCGGCCTGGCGCGGACGGCGGAAGCGTC
>DATNKQ010000073.1:0-3697 GCA_035603315.1 Thermoanaerobaculia bacterium | reverse complement strand
CCCGCCAAGCCGCCAGCCGGCCCACACGTGGCGCCGCCAGATGAGGCCGACGGCGAAGACGAGGAGGGGCGCGGCGAGGACGTGCAGGTGCTGCACGAGCGGCTGCAGGGGATGGTTGACGACGGCGAAGGGGTCCGCCGGGGCCAGCAGATAGCGCATCCAGGCGTAGACCAGGCCGGTCGAGCCGACGAGGATCGTCGCCGCGTGCACCGTCCACGCCTCCAGCCGCGTCATGGCGGCGGCGTCTCGCCCAGCGTCTGGTGGATGGCCAGCACCCGCCGCACCGCCGAGGTCGTGGCGCGGGCGGTGAGCGAGGCGCCGGCGACGCCGCGGATGGCGTGGTCGAGGTTCAGGTCCGCCGTCAGGCCGCGGCCCACGAACTGTGCGTACCACGGCCCGCGCGGCAGGTAGTCCTCGGGCTCAGCGAAGGACAGCACCTCGATGCGGGCGACGCGGCCCTGCGGATCGACGACCACCATCACCGTCTCCGGCTGGGTCCGCACGACATGGGCGTCGAAGTAGGCGGTGCCCACGAGCTGGCCGCCGCGGGTGGCCCGGTAGGGGTTCACCAGCGCGCCCTTGATCTCCACCCCCGCCAGCTCGCGCGCGCGGCGCAGCTGGGCCGCGGTCAGGAAGACGGTGCGGCGCTCCAGCGCGCAATTTGGAAAGGCCAAATGCAGGGCCTCGTCGGTCGACAGGAAGACCTTCGCCGCCGCCGCTCCCGGCCACAGCGTTGCGGTCAGGAGGCCGAGGAGGAGGACCAAGGCGAGGCCCGGCCCGCCTACCCGGCCGGGCCGCCCGCGCCTCCGGTCAGAAGATGTAGCCGAGCGCCACATTGAGCTGATCGACGCCGCTGCGCGCCGCGTTCTGCCGGCGCTGCCAGTCGAGCTTCACGACGAGGGGATCGATGGGCTTGTAGGACAGCCCGAGGGTGAGGATGCGCTGATCGTTGGCGGGATCGCGCGCGAAGCCGGGGGCGACGCGGACCTGGGTGTCGAGGCCTTCCCAGCGCAGGAACGGCACCAGCGACTGCTCGCCGTGCGGGAAGGCGGCGAAGAGGTCGTAGCCCGCCTCCAGGTAGGCGCCGCGCTGCTCTTTGCCGACGGCCGCGCCGCCGGAGAGCCCCAGCGCGGCGTTCAGGTCGGCGGTGTCGCCGAGGGTGCCGCGGACGCCGAGGGCGCGCAGCCGCAGGCCGCGCCACTTCCACTCGGCGTGCGCCTCGGCGAGGGTCGTCGGCACGCCGAGGCGGCGGCCGGCCGCCGTACGCAACCCCTGGCCCGAGCGGCCGGTGTAGAGCGAGCCGCCGGCCAGGAGACCCGGCGTGCCGACGTAGTCCAGCCGCCCCACCCAGGCGAAGTCGTTGGCCTTGGCCTTGGCGGCGAGGACCTCGTTGGACCCCGAGATGCCGCCGTCGCCCGAGAAGCGCGAGGCGTCGAGGCCGTTCACGAAATAGGTCCGGTAGCTCAGGCTGCCCGTGCCACCGAAGAGACCGAAACCGGGGGAGCGCCAGGTGGTGGGGAGGATGAGCTGCTCGACGTCGGGCCGGCGGGAGCCCAGGAAGGTGGGCGGCTCGTGCAGCTCGTTGAGGAACCCCATGGGGAGGAGGACGAGGCCGGCGCGAACGTTGACGGCGGGGCGCGCCAGGTAGTCGACGTAGGCGAACTCGATCCCCGCGTCGCCCTCGGCGTGGGCGTCGGAGGCGCCGGTGTGCTCGAACTCGATCTCGGAGTTGAAGAGGAAGCGGTCGTCGAACTTGTAGCCCAGGTAGACGACGGCGCGCAGCAGGTCGATCTCGTCCGTCCTGTTCGCCGGCCTCCCGGCCTCGTCGCGGCCCGCGAAGCCCTGGTAGAGCAGCTCACCGTAGCCGCCGAGGGAGACGCCGCGCCCGGAGCGGTAGACCTTCGACGCCGCCGGGCCCATGCCGAAGGAGCTGCGGTCGGCGGCCGCCGCGGCCTCGCCGATCTTGAGATGCTCGACCTCCTCCGCCAGCACGCCGAGCTTGCGGTCGAGCTCGGCGAGGGCCGCCTGCTGCTCGCTCGCCTGCTTGGCCTGGAGGGCGGCGATCTCGCCCTTGAGCGCCGCGATCTCGGCCTGCAGCGCCGCCACCCGCCGCTCGAGCTCGGACATCCGGTCGCCGGCGGCCTGGGATAGCGCCGGAACAGGCAGGAAGAGTGCGGCGAGCAGGACGGCGGCGGCGAGCGGCGCTCCGAGGAGCCTCCGGCGAGGCATCATCGGTCCCCTCCCTTGGGCTCGCCGCTGCACGCTCGCGGATCGGCCGCCGCGAAATCGATCTCGACCCCGGGAGCGACCGCCTTCAGGTTGCCGCGCAAGCCGGCCGAGGCCCGCGCCCGCAGGCCCGCCGGCGTCGCCTCGAGGACGATCACTTGCTCTTCCGGATGCCCGCCCGCCCAGCAGAGCGCGGCCTGGGGACCGAGAACGAAAAGGCCGGTCGACAGGGCGTCGGCTGCCAAACCGTCCGCCGCCCAGACCGTCAGGCTGCCGAAGTCCGGCGCCGGCTCGCCGGAGCGGGGATCGAGGAGGTGGCCGTAGCGCTTCCCGGCGAGGGTGAAGCCATGCTCGCTGTTGCCCGAGGTGGAGACCGAGCCGGCGTCGATCGCGAGGGCGACGACGGCGCGCGAGCGGACGCGGGGATCGGCGAGGGTCAAGCGCCACCGCCTCTTGGCGCCGGCCGCGGGGCCGCCCGGCCGGCTGTAGACCGCCACCTGCCCGCCGAGGTTGAGCGCCGCCGCCGCCGCGCGGCCGTCGGCGCGCAGGGCGGCGAGCGCGGCGTCGAGGCCGGCGCCCTTGCCCCAGGCGCCTTCCTCGAGGCGCAGGTCGGACCGCGTGCGCACCGCGGTCCCTGCCTCCATCCGCAGCGCTCCGAAGCTGCCGGCCGCCACCGCGGCGCGGCGCTCCGCGAGCGTCGGCACCCGGCCGCCGGTGCGGAGCCCCCAGGCGACGACGAGGGGGCCGATGGCGGGATCGAAGGCGCCGTCCGTCGCCGCCCACCACCGCCGCGCCGCCCGCAGCTCGGCGTCGAGCCGGGGCGACAGCGGCACCGGCTGCCCGGCCGGTACGCGGTTCAGGCGCTCCAGCTCGCTGTCCGCCCGCCAGGTGGAGAGACGGGCCTCGGTCTCCTCGAGGGCGCGCACAGCGACCTCGCTCGCCGCCAGGGCGGCGGCGCGGTCGGCCGCCTCGACCTCGATCTCGAGCGTCGTTCCCATCATGCCCACGGTGCGCTCGACGCGGCCCGTTGGCTCGGCCGCCCGGGCCGGCATGGCGGGAACGACGGCGATCGCCGAGAGGACGACGGCGGCGGCAGAGATGCGCACGGCTCGACGCGCGGTCAGCCTTGCGCATCTCTTATTGAGACTCTGTGTCAATAACATCGGCGAGATACTGGACCGCGAGAGTCCTGTTTGTCAAGCCTCCGCTCCGGCCTACAATGGTTCGATGCTGCAGAAGGCCCCGCTCGTCGCGCTCTTCTCGTTCCTCACCGCGTCCGCCGCCTGGTCGCAGTGCGAGTTCCAGACCATCAGCTGCAACCAGACCAAGGTCTCGCAGCTCACCTCGGACGACTGCATGCTGTCCGGCGGCCAGTTCGCCGACCTCTGGCGCTTCGACGGCGTGAGCGGGACGCCGGTCACCGTGACGTTGAGCTCGACCGACTTCGACACCCTCCTCTATCTGCTCTCGC
>DATNKQ010000072.1:0-7358 GCA_035603315.1 Thermoanaerobaculia bacterium | reverse complement strand
CAAGGGAGCGGAGAAGGACCGCCTGCGGCTGATCGTCGTCGACCGCGGAAGGGTCGGCTTCGACGAGTACGTCGTCCCGCCCGGGCCGTGGACGATCGTGCTGCAGGAGTGATCCGCTTGCCCGCCGGTGCCGCCCGCCTCCTGTTCGCGCTCTCCGCGCTCGGCGTGGCGGCGGCTGCGGAGGCGGCGGGTGAGGTCACTCCGCTCGTCGGCCACCTGGAGACGGCCGACGCTTGCGAGGTGGCTCACGTCCGACTGCTCGTCGACAAGGGAGGCCCGTGCACGACGACCGACGGCGGCAACTTCGTCTGCGATGCTCCGGGCCTGCCGGGGGACGAGGTGCGGTTGTTGATGCCCAGCCATCCGAAGTGCCTCATCTTCTACCCGCCGGACGGCCGCACCACCTTGAAGCGTCCAGAGTCTCGCGAGTCGGTGACCATCACTCTGGTCGAAAGGGGTTCCCCGCGGTGGAAGTCGACCGAAGAGCTGCGCGGCCTGATCCGCGCCAGCACCATCAAGAAGGACGTGCAGACCCTCTCCCCGCAGCAGCTGGATGCCCGTCTCCAAGGATGGCTGGAGTCCGTCCGTGCCCAGGCCGGACAGGCCGGGCAGGCGAGCGGCGAGTTCGCCAAGCTGATGGTCCGAAAGCAGGGCCAGATCCAGGAGTACCAGCGGGTCACTGCCGTCTTCACCAAGTTCCTGAACCGCGGCCAGGAGATGGTCGAGGGCTTCCGCCGGCATGCCAGCGAGGCGGTGGGCTGGATCGCCGCCCAGGAGCAGCTCGCGGCGGCGATCCGCGAATACGACGAGGTGTTCAATGAGATGCGGGAGCAGGGCGAGGCCTACCAGGCGATCGTCCTCTCCTACTGGGGCGCGCCCCAGGCCGCCGACTACCGGCGCCTCCTCGACGCCGCGCTCGACATCCATCGCACCGGGATCTACCGTTTGAACGACGTCAACGAGCTCATCAACCGGCTGAACCAGAAGCAGATCCGCGGCGACAAGGCGCGGCAGGAAGCCACCGCGCGCGTCGCCGCTCTGACCCCAGAGATCACCGCCCAGGTGGAGCCGCGGCTGGCGGACCTCCGGGTCCGCGTCGACGCCTACCTGGCAGGCCTCAAGGAGAGCCTCGCGGAGTTTTAGTAACGTCCGGCCTTTCGCGGCGCCTCTAGGAGCATCGCCGCCTTTCCCGGCGACCCGGAGGCCCCATGATCCGCCCCATCATTTCCATCGCGCGCCCCATCGCCTTCCTCGCGCTCGTCCTGCTCTCTGCCTGCGGCGGCGGCGGCAGCGGGCCGACGGACTCCGTCTTCCTCCCCGACATCAGCAACAACTGGGTCGACGCCAGCAACAGCGCTCACCTGTTCGTTTTCCGCGACTTCCAGACCAAAGTCGAGCACTCGACCTTCCAGGGGGAGGAGGACGACAACAACCAGGGCACCTCCAACCCGCTCTCCGGCGCCTTCAACGACCGCGAGATCCATTTCACGATCAGCCGGCCCACGGGAGCCGTGACATTTGAAGGCCAGTTCACGACCCCGAACCGCATGGAGCTCTCCTCCCCGGCCGGCGCCCTCGTGCTGACGGTCAACCGCTGAAGAGAGCGCGAGCACCGCCCGATCGGAAGCGTGCGATGCGGAGAAAAAGTCTGTGGCCTGCGCGCCCGGCACAGGACCGGGCGCTACTCTTGACGGTATGGCTGCCCCCTGCGGGGGGCGCGTCCGTCCGCTTCGGAGCGCAACCCCGGCCGGGCGGCCCCGTAGACAGAGCTTGATAGAATGAGAGGCCTGATGACGAACTCCCATCCCATCCGTCCCATCGCCCAGAGCCTGGCGCTGCTCGTCCTGGTCCTGCCTCTCTCCGCCCGCGCCGCCGAGGTTCCGCCGACGCCCTCCGAGCCCGTCCCTCTCCACCCCTGCCACGTCGAAGGGACGACGGAGGAGGTGCGCTGCGCCACCTACGTCGTCTTCGAGGACCGCGAGTCGCGGGAGGGGCGGCGGATTCCCTTGAACATCGTCGTCCTGCCGGCCCTGGGGGGAAAGCCGTCTCCCGATCCCATCTTCTTCCTCGCCGGCGGGCCGGGCGAGGCGGCGACGACGACGGTGGACTGGCTCAAGGATCTGAAGGGCCTCCGGCAGGACCGCGAGATCGTGCTGGTGGACCAACGGGGCACCGGCGGCTCGAACCCGCTCGGCTGCGAGTTCTACGGCCGGCCCGTCGACCTCATCCGGGCGGCAGGCGACTTCTATCCGCCTGCCGAGGTGCGCACCTGCCGGCACGAGCTGGCGAAGCGGGCGAACCTGGCGCTCTACACGACCGCCATGGCCATGGACGACCTCGACGAGGTGCGCGCCTGGTTCGGCTACCCGAAGATCAACCTCTACGGCGGTTCGTACGGCACCCAGGCCGCACAGGTCTACCTGCGGCGCCACGCGGCGACCGTGCGCGCCGTCGTCCTCGACGGCATCGCCCCGGTCGACGAGCTGATCCCCCTGCATCACGCCTATGCCGGCCAGCGGGCGCTCAACATGCTCTTCGCCGAGTGCGCCGCCGATGCCGCCTGCAAGGCCGCCTTCCCGCATCCGGCCGAGGAGCTCAAGGAGGTGCTGGCGCGCATCGACCGCGGGGTGGACGTGCAGGTGACGGATCGCCGCACGGGGAAGCCGGTGACCGTCCGGCCCACCCGCGGCCTCGTCGCCGAGGGGATCCGTTTCTTCCTCTACTTCGAGGCGGAGGGCGGGAACACCCTGCCTCTGCAGATCCACCGCGCCTTCCAGGGAGACCTGACGCCGCTCGTCCAGACCTCGCTCGACCGCCGGCTGCGCATGGACCGCGGGCTAGAAATGGGCATGCTGTTCTCGGTGACCTGCGCCGAGGACCTGCCGTTCATCGACCTCCAGACCGTCGGCCGCGAGACCGCCGGCACCTTCCTGGGAGACTACCGCGTGCGCCAGCAGCTCGCGGTGTGCGCCACCTGGCCGCGCGGCCACGTGCCGCCCGACGTCCACGAGCTCGTCCGTTCCGACCTGCCGGTCCTCCTCATCTCGGGCGAGCGCGATCCGGTGACCCCGCCCGAGTTCGGGGCGCGGGTGGCGAGCCGGCTGCCCAACAGCCTGCACCTCGTCCTGCCACACGGCAGCCACGGCGGCAGCGGCACCGGGCCTTGCGTCGACGGCCTCGTCCGCGACTTCGTCGCCCGCGGCACGGTCAAGGGGCTCGACCCCTCCTGCGTGCAAAAGCTCCCGCCGCCGAAGTTCGCGACGGCATGGAAAGAGGAGAAGAAGGCGGGCTGACGAGGGCTGGAAAGGCTGGGCATCGATTATGCACTTCCCGCTGGTAGAGTAGATGTCCTCTATCCATCGACCAAGGAGGGTGCCATGTCCTTCATCGCCTGGATCGTACTCGGCCTCATCGCCGGCTTCGTCGCCAGCAAGATCGTCAACAAGACCGGCGAGGGGTTCATCCTCGACATCGTCCTCGGCGTCATCGGCGCGGTCGTCGGCGGCTGGCTCTTCAACACCTTCGGGCAACCCGGCGTCACCGGGCTCAACCTCTACAGCCTGCTGGTGGCGGTCATCGGAGCCGTCGTCGTCCTCGTCATCTACCACGCCATCCGTCGGGTAGTCTGACGACGCTGACACCGAGGGAGCGCCCTGCAGAAAGGGGCGCTCCCCGCCTCAGAGCACCGCCTCGGCGATCTCGACGGCGTTGACGGCGCCGCCGCGGGTGAGGTTGTCCATCACCGCCCAGATCCAGAAGCCGCCGGGGACGGCGGGCTCCTCATGGACGGCGCCGACGAGGACCCGCTCGTCGGCGGCGGCGTCGATCGGCCCCAGGTGGGAGGGCTTCTTGACGAGCTCGATCTGGGGGTGCTCGCCCAGCACCTTGTGGACGGCCTTGGCGTTCGCCGCGCCGCCCAGGCGCACGAAAAGGCTGGCCGAGAGCGAGTGGAAGATTCCGCCCTGGAGGACCTGGAGCGCGACCGGCGGCAGGCCGGGGAGGACCCGCCCGAGCTCCGCCGCCAGCGGCGCGGCAGGGGCCTGCGTGGGCATCAGGTTGAAGGCGAGCTGGGCGCCGAAAATCGGCGTCGGGCGGCGCTCGGTCATGGCGACGATCTGCCGGGACTGCTCGAAGAGCTCGTCGAGCCCCGGGTTGCCCTGCATCGAGGCCGGCTGCACGACGGTCGCCACGGCTTCCAACGGCTCGAGGCCGCGCAGGGCGTGGAGCAGGTGGGCGAGGAGGATCACCGCCGGGTGAGGGGAGAGGAGCACCGCGCCGCGCTCCGCCGCCTCCGTGTTGACCCCCGAGACCACCGGCCGGCCCTGCTCGATCCCCTCGAAGCTTCGGCTGTCGGTCGCCAGGAAGAGCGCCGTGGCCGCCGGCGGGAGGGTCCCCAAGGCCGCTTCCAGGTCGGCGGCGGAGCCGCAGAAGAAGGCGAGGTCGACCCCCTCCACGCTCAGGGCGTCGTAGCGCTGGACGAAGGCCGCGGCACCGCCCACTTCGGCGAGGGTGCCGACCTCCTCCTCGCGGGTGCTCAGGAGGCGGATCTCGCGCCCCAGGCCCGGCCGCCGATCCAGCGTCTCGCGCACCTCCCGGCCCACCAGGTTCGTGGGGTGGACGATCGCCAGCACGCTCATGAAGGCGCCGCCGATTCGCCGCCGCCGGGCTCCGGCGGCGGCATCGGCGTCTTCGGCCGGCGCGGCCGCGAGCGCCACTTGTTGATGGCGAAGGAGACCGGCCCCGAGAGGGTGAAGAGGACGGCGATGGCGAGGAAGACGGCGCGCGGCTTCCAGGCGATCACCAGGATGACCGAGGCCAAGGGCACGAAGGTGCGGTAGCTCCAGCGCTGGCGGGGGTCGATCTTCTTGAAGCTGTGGTAGCGGAAGGTGGAGACCATGAGGGCGCCGATCAGCACCAGCGAGACGAGGACGAGGAGCTGCATCCAGGTCTTCCACGCCGAGTCGGGGGCGAAGTAGGAGTTGGGGTCGAAGTAGAGGATCGAGCAGATCGCCCCGGCGGCGGCGGGGGCCGGCAGGCCGACGAAGTAGCGCGCGTCGACCACCCGCGTCTGGACGTTGAAGCGGGCCAGGCGGGTCGCCGTGCAGACGAGATAGAAGAAGGGGACGAGCCACCCTGGCCGCCCCCACTCGTAGAGCCCCCAGAGGTAGGTCAGGAGGGCGGGCACGGCGCCGAAGGTGAAGACGTCGGCGAGCGAGTCGTACTCCTTGCCGAAGTCGCTCTCGGTGCCGATGAGCCGCGCGATCCGCCCGTCCAGGGCGTCGAGGATGCCGGCGACGAAAACGAGGAGCGCCGCCAGGCCGAAGCCGGAACGCGGCTCGCCGAGGCTGGGGTCGTGGGGAATGAGGCCAGCGGACCGCAGGCCGAGGATAACGGCGTAGAAGCCCAGGAGGATGTTGCCGATGGTGAAGAGGCTGGGCAGCAGGTACGCTCCCCGGCGCACGCCCCGCGTCATCATCGCCCGGCCGGCCTCGGCGGTCACGCCGGGCCTCCCGGCGTGGCCGGGGGCGGAGTGGCCGGATGGGCGGGGACGGCGACCGGCGTGGCCCCGTTCTTCAGCCGGTCGCCCTTCGCGGCCAGTACTCGGTATTCCTCCGGCACCAGGAGGTCGACCCGCGATCCGAACTTGATCAGCCCCATCGACTGCCCGCGGTGGACCTGGTCTCCCACCTTGAGGTAGCACACCACCCGGCGGGCGAGCAGGCCGGCGATCTGGCGCACGCCGACGAGGTCGCCGTTGGGCCGCCTTATGACCGTCAGGTGCTGTTCGTTGATCTCTCCGGCGTCGGCGCGGAAGGCGGCGACCTTCCGTCCGGCCGTGTAGCGGGATGCGATCACCTCACCCGCCACCGGCACCCGCTGCACGTGGATGTCGAAGACCGACAGGAAGGTGACCACCCGTCGACGGCGACCCGCACCCACGGCGGGGTCCTCGACCTCGTCGATGCGGGTGACCAGACCGTCGGCGGCGGCGAGGACGACCTCCGCCTCCCCGTCATAGACCCGGCGCGGATCGCGGAAGAAGAGAAGGACCAGCAGGCCGGCGACGAGGAAGCCGGCGCCCCAGGCCGGGTGCCCCAGCCAGAGGAGCGCTGCCGCCGCGAAGACGAAGGGGAGGACGAACGCCCAGCCTTCCTTGGCGAACTTCATCGCGTCCCGCGGGCGCTGGATCGATCCACGCTCAGGCGGAGACCCGCGATTCGCGGTGGGCGCGCAGGATCTCTTCCATGCGGTCTTTGAGGGTCAGCTTGTGGAGCTTGATCTTCTTCTCTTCGATCTCGTCATCCTGGGAGAGGAGCGACTTCTGGTTGATCTCGTGCAGCCGCCGCTCGTACGCCTGGTGCTCCTCGTACAGGCGGCGGAACTCGTCATCGGTCGCGATCAGCTCCTCTTTGAGGTCGTCCCGGATGGGCATGTCGTGAAGCCTCCTTGTTTCTGGATCGCTGGGCCCGCCGCGGCTTCGGGGGCCGGTGAATAGAGCCTTCGGCACGCCCCGGCGGCGCATTCCGGCACCGGGACGCGATGGGGATGTGCGATGTGCTCAGCATGCCTGTTTGCGGCCGAGAATAGCACCCCGATTTACGCCGGAGCAAGGCGGTCCACTACCGGTGAAAAGGGCTCCATTTGGCCTCGCGCAGCGACGGGCAGCGCCCCACTCCTACTGCTGTAGGGGGAAGGCGATCCGGGGCGCGCCCCCGAAGGAGCGAAGCGAGGCCCAAATGGAGCCCCTCCCGGGAAGCTCGCTTCATACCTGACGCGCGTAGACGAGGGCATCGGAGCCGTCCCGGTAGTAGGCCAGCCGGCGGCCCACGAGCTCGAAGCCGATCGAGCGGTAGAAGGCGATGGCCCCGGCGTTGCCGGTCCGCACCTCCAGGAAGCAGCGCCCCACCCCGGCTCCTCGCAGACGCTCGAGGCCGGCGGCCACGAGGGCACGGGCAACCCCCCGCCGCCGCTCCCCGGGGTCGACTGCCAGCCGCAGGAGCTCGGCCTCGCCGCCGCCATGGCGGAAGGAGGCATAGCCGGCCGCCGGCGCCTCCTCGTCCCAGCGTGCCGCGAGGAGGATCGACAGGGGGTGGCGGAGCTCGTAGGCGAGGAGCTCGAGCGGCCAGGGGTCGGGAAAGCCGGTGCGCTCGAGCCAGGCCAGGCGCTGCAGGTCCGCCAGGCGGGCGGTGCGGACGACGGGGAGGTCGGCGCGGTGCTGGAGGTCGTGGGCCATCTCAAGGCGTCTCCCAGCGTCAGCGCGGGGAAGCCGGCGCCCGCCGCTCCCGCGGCTGGCTGACGGCCGGGGGCCGGGCGTAGATCGGGGCGGTGAGGAGCGCAGTGTCCCAGGCGCTGACTTC
>DATNKQ010000062.1:0-12477 GCA_035603315.1 Thermoanaerobaculia bacterium | reverse complement strand
GCCTGGGCCGCCGACGGATCCTCCGGCGGGTTGCTGCCGGCCGCCGCGACGGTCGTGTTCAGGTCCAGGAACAGCCAGCCGAAGTCGAACGGCACGGGGAAGTCCGCGCCGCCGATCTGCGTCGACTGCGTCTCCGCCGGGAAGGGGATGATCCCCTGTTGCGGCGGCTGCGGCGAGATCGGGAACGTCTGCGGCACCTGCGGATGCTCCTGCTCGTCGAAGATGACGATCCCTTCCTGGCCCAACGGGTACCAGGCCGGCGTCGTGCCGCACTTGAAGGCGCCCTGCTTGACCTTCGAGTCGCGCCACACCACGAACCGGGTGCCGCCGCTGAAGGCGCCGCCGTTGATGAAGCGGCCGGCGAACTCGGTGGCCAGCGGCTCGCGGTTGTCGACCGCCGTCCAGGCGTCGTAGCGGCCGTAGAAGGTGTACTGGCCCGCCACCGAGGTCTGCGGGTTGGTGGCGTCGGCCTCGATCTCGACGAGGGTCTCGCCGTCCGCCCGGTTGGTCCCCGAGTTGACGTAGAAGTAGTCGCCCCAGAGGACGTTCTGGTTGGTCACGTCGCCGCCGCCGCCGGCGGCGAAGTAGCCGAGGTCGCCGGGGAAGCGCAGGGTGCAGTTGTTGACCGTGTCGACCGTCACGTAGCCGCGGGCGATGTTGTCGCCGTAGACCAGGCCGGCGCAGCCGCCGAGGATATTCGAGAACTGGCCGGTCAGGGCCGCCTGCAGGTGGGCCAGGAACGAGGCCGGAAGATGCGGCGGCGGCAGCTGGCCGCTGCAGCTCGCGAAGTTGATGTCCTGCGAGAACTGACCCTTCGGGCTGATGAGGTCGCCCGGGTCCTGCCCGGCCGAGGCCGTCTGCGGCAGGTTGCCGAGCACCAGGATGTCGCGCAGGTTGATCGACTGCACGTCGTAGCCGGTCAAGTAGATGTTGAAGTCGAGGACGGGCACCGACAGGTCCGACCACACGACGACGTGGGCGAGGATAGCGGTGGCCGAGGCGTTGTTCACCGAGAACAGGGTGGTGATCCCGTTCCCGTTCGCCAGATCGACCTCGAAGTACGGCAACAGCAAGGTCGCCGCCGGCACGTCGTCGATCGTGCAGATGACGGCTCCCGCCGGGATCGCCATCCCCAGGATGGCAATGAGGACGAGACACAGCACAGCTCTTTGCATCGCAGACCCCCTCTTAGGATTCGATTTGAACGGCCGTAGCATAAGCAGCCGCCGCCCGCTTGGCAAGGGCTCCTCGTGCCTCAGGCACGATCCACTAGCCTTCGAGCTCGGCCGCGGACTCCTGGATCAGCCGCCAGAGGGCTTCGATGTGCTGGCGGGTGGTGCGCAGGTTGCCGATGGCGACCCGCAGGGTGAAGCGGCCGCGGAGCACGGTGTGCGAGAGGAGGAAGGGGCCGCGAGCGTTGATCGCCGCCATCAGCGTCTCGTTGAAGCGGTCCTCCTCTTCGGCCGTCCCACCTGTGGAAGGCATGCGGGCGCGGAAGCAGACGGTCGAGAACGGTACCGGGGCTGCCAGCTCGAAGCGGGGGTCCTTCGCGATCTCGCCGGCCAGCCAGGCGGCCAGCGCGCAGTGCTCGCGGATGCGCTCCTGGAGGCCGCTGACGCCGAAGGCGCGGATCACCATCCACAGCTTGAGGGAGCGGAAGCGGCGGCCGAGCTGCACCCCCAGGTCCATCAGGTTCGTCACCCCCGAATCGCCGGTCCGCAGGTACTCGGGGACGAGGGAGAAGGCGGCCTTGAGGTTTGGCAGGTCGCGCACGAAGAGGACCGAGCAGTCGACCGGCGTGAACAGCCACTTGTGGGGGTTGACGACGATCGAGTCCGCCCGTTCGATCCCCGTCATCAGAGACCGGTACTCGGGGCAGATGGCGGCGCTGCCGGCATAGGCGGCGTCGACGTGGAGCCAGATCCCTTCTTCGCGGCAGAGGTCGGCGACGCCGGCGATGGGATCGACGCTGGTCGTCGAGGTCGACCCCGCAGTCGCCACCACGGCGACGGGCAGGCGGCCTAGGTCGCGGTCGCGGCGGATGGCCTCGCGCAAGGCCGGCAGCGACAGGCGAAAGGCGTCGTCGCTCTCCACTCGGCGGACGTTCTCGGCGCCCAGCCCGAGGACGATGGCCGCCTTGTCGATCGAGGAGTGCGCCTGGTCGCCGGCGTAGAGGACGAGCGGCGGCACCTCGGGACGGCCGGAAAGGCCGCGGGCGCGGACGTCGAGCAGGCCGGCAGGACCGGCGAGGCGGTGGCGCGCTGCCGCCAGGCCGACCAGGCTGCTGATCGAGGCGGTGTCGTTGAGGTGGCCGTGGAAAACGGGCGGCAGATCCATCATCTGCCGCAGCCAGTCGCAGACCCGCTCCTCGAGCTCGGTGGGGGCCGGGCCGGTGCGCCAGAGCATGGCGTTGACGTTCAAGCCGGCGGCGAGCGCCTCGCCGAGGATGCCGGGGCCGGAGCCGGTGATGGCGAAGTAGGCGAGGAAGCCGGGATGGTTCCAGTGGGTGACGTTGGGCTCGATCAACGTCCGGTAGTCGTCGAGGACGCGGTCGATGGGCTCGGGGCCGGCGGGCGGCGCCGCCGGCAGCGCGGCGGCCACCTGGCCGGGAACGACCGGCGGCAGCACCGGCCGGTCGCCCACCCCTTCGAGGTAGTCGGCCACCATGTCGGCGACGCGGTGCATGGCGCGCCGGAACTCGTCCGCAGGGAGATCGCCGGGCATGGTTTCGAGGAGATGGGCGCTGGGTATGGAGGTCTCCCTCCCCCCTTGCGGGGGAGGGCTGGGGAGGGGGGTCGACCGGCGGCCGGTCGGTCCCCCTCCTTTCCTCCCGGATCGTCGCCTACTTCGACTTCGCGGCGGCCTTCGGCTCGCCGCTGTGCTTGAGCTCGTCGTCGACGACCTTGGAGATGTCGTCCAGCGGCACCGCTCCGGAGATGAAGCGGCCGTTGACGAACATCGCCGGGGTGCCGCTCACGCCGGCGGTGGAGCCGGCCGCGATGTCGGCCCGGACCTGGTCAGCGTGCTTGCTCGTGTCGAGGCAGGTGTTGAAGGTCCCGGCGTTCAGGCCCAGCTTGGCCGCCTTGGCCTTCAAGGCGTCGACAGCGAGACCCTGCTGGTCGTCGAACATGGCGTTGTGCATCTCCCAGAACTTGCCCTGGTCGTTGGCGCAGAGGGCCGCTTCCGCCGCCTTGGAGGCGTTCTGGTGCATCGGCAGGGGGTACTGGCGGAAGACGATCCGCACCTTGTCGCCGTACTTCGCGCGCACCTGCTCCATGGTGGGCTTCAGGCGCGAGCAGAACGGGCACTGGAAGTCGGAGAACTCGACGATCGTCACCGGCGCATTCGCCGGACCCATGGCCGGGAAGCCGGCGCTCTCGACCGACACGCGGATGGGCTCGATCTTGTATTCGGCCTTGTACTTGGCCTCCAAGGCGCTGAAGAACTTCTGCCGCGCCTCCCCCTGGCGCTGCTGCGCGAGGTACCCCTTGATCCGCGGCGTCACCTGCTCTTTGGTCATGGTGGGCGGGATCTGCGCCTTGTTTTCGTCGTAGAACTTGTCGACGTCGGCGTCGGTGACGTCCGCCGCCTTGGTGGCATCGGCCAGCAGCACCTCCTTGGTGACCCCCTTGGCCTTGGCCTCCGCCTCGACCATCTGGTCCTGCACCATCTGCTTGAGCTTGCCCTCGATGAGGTCGTGCTTCTGCTGCGAGCACTGGCGGTCGATCTGCTGGAACTCGGCAGTGCTGGCGGCCTCGACCTCGCCGGCGGTGATCGACTTGCCGTTGACGGTGGCCAGCACCTTGGCGGGATCGGTCACCGCGCCGGCCTTCGCCGCCTTGTCCTGGGCCGAGCTGGCCGGCAGGCAGGCGCAGAGACCGAGGACCATCATCAGGACTCCGGGCAGGAGCCCCGAGAAGCCGGTCCGATTACGAATGAATGAACTCATGTGTGACTCCTTTTCTCGACTCGAACTCGATACGGAATGGGATGTTACGCGGCGCCTCGCGAAAACCGGCATGCATTTTAGCACGGGCGCGCGAGGTGCCTCGAAACGAGGCCCTCCAGGATGCGTTCGGGGGTCACCCCGCGCAGGCGCATCGCCGGACCGCCGAGGAGGTCCTCGGCGAGGGCCAGGAGATTGCGCCGCGGCATCCCGGAGAGGCCTTCCGCCGCCGCGGCGACAACCGCCGCGGCAGCCAGCGACCAGGGGCGGCCGGAGCGCGCATCCTCCCAACCTCCCCCCGCCCCCGCTCCCGGGCCGGCCTTGACCCGGGACTTGACGCCGGCGAACAACGCTTCGGCGGCCGCCAAGAGATATACGGAGGCTCCGCTGCGGACGTACTCGGCGACGGCGCCGGCAAAGGCGCCGGCGAGCGGCCCTGCCGCCGCCGGATCGACCGCTTCGGCAGCCCCCAGGAAGAGGGAAAGCGAGCGGCTGCGGAGGGTGGGCAGGAGGTCGCTCCGCGAGGGGGCCAAGAGCAGGAAGTTGCGCGGCGACCGCAGGTGCGGCTCCTCGAGCGCTTTCAAGAGAGCGTTGGCGGCCTCGCCGGTCAAGCTCTCGGCGCTGGCGATGACGAAGACCTGGCCGCGGGCCTCGAACGGGGAGACCTGGGCCGCCCGCAGCAGCTCGCGTGTGGCGTCGACCGAGGTCGAGGTCTTGAGGTCCCGCTCGAGGAGGTGGAAGTCGGGATGGAAGGGCGCCTCGCCGGAGCGGGCTTCGCCGGGCCAGCCGATCCGCCGGCAGTGCCGGCAGACGCCGTCCGGGCGCTCCTCGGGAGGGGCTAGGCAGAGCAGGGTGCGGGCGAGGTCGATCGCCACCGCCCGGCGGGTGGCGTCGTCGGCGCCGTGGAGGATGACCGCCGGATAGAGGCGCCCCTGGCGGGCCATCTCTCGCGCCGCGATGGGCGTAAGTGGAGTCAGGGGAGTCGGCGGATTCATCGAAGTCAGCGGAGCGATTCCGCCAGGTCCAGGGCCTCCGCCAGCGCCGCCTGGACGCGCGCGAAGGTGGCGGCCGGGCTGTGGGCGGAGTCGACGACGCGGAAGCGCCCGGGATGGCCTTTCGCCAGGGCGAGGAATCCCTCCCGGACGCGGCGGTAGAACGCCAGATCCTCGGCGTCCAGGCGGTCGACGACGCCGCGCCCCTTGCGCCGCTGCGAGTGGCCCCGCGCGCGCGCCGCCTCGGCCGGCAGGTCGAAGAGGAGGGTGCGGTCGGGCACCCGGCCGCCGGTGGCGGTGCGGTCGAGCTCTTCGACGAGCGCGAGCGGCACGCCGCGGCCGTAGCCCTGATAGGCGCGCGTCGAGTCGGTGAAGCGGTCGCAGAGCACGTGGCGGCCGGCGGCCAGAGCCGGCTCGATGACCTCGATCAGGTGCTGGCGGCGGCTGGCGAAGACCAGCAGGAGCTCCACCACGCCGTCCATGGCCCCCCAGCGGGAATCGAGGAAGATCTCGCGCAGGGCGTCGCCCAGCGGGGTGCCGCCGGGCTCATGGGTGACGAGGTGCGGGACGCCGCGCCCGCGCAGCCAACCCGCCGCCCGCTCGAGGTGGGTCGACTTGCCGCTCCCGTCCAGCCCCTCGAAGGTGATGAACCGGCCCGCCATGGCGCGCGAAAGTATCATGGCGTTGACACCGCATCTCCTGGCAGGGCAGGATGGGTGGTCAGCAGTGACGATCCTCGTCGATTCAGCGAGGGCGGATTCCCGGCGCGGCCGGGGAATTGCATACCTCTCTCGTGCTCGAGATTAGATCCTGAACCCAGCATCCATATAGAGTGGAGGAAGACATGCCCGAAAAGAGAGGTGGTCAAGCGAACTCCAGCTTCATGAAGCCGGTGCAGCCCGACGCGGCGCTCGCCGCGGTGGTCGGCTCCGCGCCCCTGCCGCGCACCGAGATCACCAAGAAGCTCTGGGACTACATCAAGTCCCACAACCTCCAGAACCCGGCCAACAAGCGGATGATCCGGGCCGACGACAAGCTGCGGGCGGTCTTCGACGGCAAGGCCGAGGTCTCCATGTTCGAGATGACCAAGCTGGTCAACGGCCACCTCAAGTAGCGCTCGCCCGGCCGGCGCTCTCTCGGTGACGGCGGCCGGCGCAGATGCCGGCCGCCGCCGCGCGGCCCATTCCGTCGAGGCCGCGAGATCCCATGCAGAGCATCGGCTCCCCCCTGGAGTGGGGTCTTTTCCTCCTCCTGATCCTCGCCCTCCTGGCCGTCGACCTCGGGATCCTCCACCGTCGCCAGCGGCGGATCGGCATGGCCGAGGCGGCCGTGGGAACGGTCGTCTGGACCCTCCTGGCGCTCGCCTTCAATCTGTGGATCGCTCGCGCCTTCGGGTCGCGGGCGGGGATCGAGTTCCTGACCGGCTACGTCGTCGAGCGGTCGCTCTCCTTCGACAACATCTTCGTCTTCGTCGTCCTCCTCGAGTACTTCGCCGTCCCGCCGCAGCACCAGCACCGGGTGCTCTTCTGGGGCATCCTCGGAGCGCTCGTCTCGCGCGGCATCTTCATCGCCCTGGGCGCCGCCCTCCTGGCGCGTTTCGAGTGGCTCATCCTCCTCATGGGAGCCTTCCTGGTCTACACGGGCATCCGCGTCCTGCGCCAGAAGGAGACCCGCGTCGACCCGCAGAAGAATCCCGTCCTGCGGCTCTTCCAGCGCTTCGTGCCGCTCACCTCCGAGTACCACGGCAAGCGCTTCTTCGTGCGCCGGGATGGGCGCCTCCTGGCAACCCCGCTCCTCCTTGTCCTGGCGGTCGTCGAGGCGACCGACATCGTCTTCGCCGTCGACTCGATCCCCGCCGTCTTCGGGGTCACCCGCGACTCCTTCATCGTCTTCACCTCCAACATCTTCGCCATCCTCGGCCTGCGCGCCCTCTACTTCCTCCTGGCCGGCCTGATGCGCGAGTTCCGCTATCTCTCCTACGGGCTCGGCCTCGTCCTCGCCTTCGTGGGCGTCAAGATGCTGCTGCACCGCTGGATCGAGATCCCCACCGGGCTGTCGCTGGGGCTCATCCTCGCCGTCCTCGCCATCGCGGTGGCGGCCTCGCTCCTCCACCCGGCACCGCCGAGCGGCGGCGCGAAGCCGTGAGACACTGCCCGCCGATGGAGGTCGAACTCGCATGCGCCGCCACACCCCTTCAACCATCGCCGCCGTCGCCGCCTTGGCCTTGAGCGTCGCCCCCTCGGCCCGCGCCGCCTACCCCGCGGCGCCGCTCGGCAGCGGCGGCGCCGTGGCCGCCGCCGACCCCCAGGCCACCGCCGTCGGGCTCGAGGTGCTGCGCGCGGGCGGCAACGCGGTCGACGCCGCGGTCGCCACCGCCCTCGCCCTCGCCGTCGTCTTCCCGGAGGCGGGAAACCTGGGCGGCGGCGGCTTCGCCGTGGTGCGGATGGGTGGCCAGGTCCAGACCCTCGACTTCCGCGAGGTGGCGCCCGCCGCCGCCCGCCGCGACATGTACCTGGACTCCCGCGGCGAGCCGATCCCGGACGCCTCCCAGGTGGGGCCGCTCGCCGCCGGCGTGCCGGCCTCCCCCGCCGGCCTCTACGAGCTCCACGAGAAGCTCGGCCACCTTCCCTGGCGGCGGCTCGTCGAGCCGGCGCGGCGCCTCGCCAGCCGCGGCTTCGTCGTCGGCCGCCACCTCCATTCGGTCCTCGAGGATGCCGACGCCCGCCGCCGGATGGCGCCCTTCCCCGAGACCGAGCGCGTCTGGCGGCCGGGGGGCGCGCCGCCGCCGGTCGGCAGCACTCTGCGCCTCCCCGAGCTCGCCGCGACGCTCGCCGCCTATGCCGACCGCGGCCCGCGGGGGATCACCTCCGGCCCGGTGGCCGCCGCCGTCGAGGCGGCCGCGCGCCGCCACGGCGGCATCCTGACCGCCGCCGACCTGGCAGCCTACCGGCCGGTCTGGCGCCCGCCCATGACCTTCGAGGCCTTCGGTTGGAAGTTCGCCTCGATGGACCTCCCGTCGTCCGGCGGCATCCTCATCGGACAGGTCCTGGGGGTCCTCGAGCGCCTCGGCTGGGGGAAGCTGCCGCGCTTCGGCGCCGACCGCGCCCACGTTCTCGCCGAGGCTTTTCGCGGCGCCTTCGCCGACCGCTTCCTGCTGGGCGACCCGGCGACCACCCGCGCCCGCGCCGCCGATCTCCTCGATCCCCGCTGGATCGCGGCTCGCGCCGGGGGGATCGACCTCCGGCGGGCGCGGCGCTCGGCGGACGTCCATCCCTGGCCGGGAACGGCAGGGGAGCGCCCGGCCGCCGGCCGCGAAAGCAACGAGACCACCCACCTGTCGGTGATCGACGCCGCCGGCAACCTGGTGGCCCTGACCACCACCATGAACGACCTCTTCGGGTCGGGCCTCTACGTGCCCGAGGCCGGGTTCTTCCTCAACAACGAGATGGACGACTTCGCGACCGTCGCCGGACAGCCCAACTCCTTCGGCCTCATCCAGGGAGAGGCCAACGCCGTCGGCGCCGGCAAGCGCATGCTCTCGGCAATGGCGCCGACGGTGGCCTGGCGCGGCGGCGAGGAGCTCGCTCTCGGCGGGCGCGGCGGCCCTCACATCCCCACCCACACGGCCCAGGTGCTCTTGAACCTCCTCGTCGACGGCGACTCGCTGCCGGCCGCCCTCGGCCGCCCGCGCATTCATCACCAATGGCTCCCCGACCAGCTCGAGGCGGAGCCCGACGCCCTTTCTCCCGAGACCACCGCCGAGCTCGAGCGCCGCGGCCACACCGTGAAGATCAGCACGACGACCGCCAAGGTCCACGCCGTCCGCCGCCTCCTGGACGGGCGGGTGGAGGCCGCCACCGACCCCCGCGAGCCCGCCCTGGGCGGCGTCGTGCAGCCGGAGCGCTAGCCGCCGCTCCCTTCGGCTACAATGCGGCGGCCGTGAAAGACGGTAGGAGCGAACCTCGCACATGCTGAACGTCATGATCCCCAAGGAACGGCGCCCCGGCGAGACCCGCGTGGCGGCCACCCCCGAGACCGTCAAGAAGATGGTCAAGGAGGGGTTCGCCGTCTCCGTCGAGCAGGGGGCGGGCGCCGGCGCCTTCTTCCTCGACGCCGAGTACGAGGCCGCCGGCGCCCAGGTGACGCGCGATCCGGACTGGAGCGCCGCCGACGTGCTGCTCCAGGTGCGCACGCCGCCCGTCGCCGAAGCCCCGGAAGCCCCGGAGCGCGCGGGCGCGGGCGAGAGCGCCGCCCTCTCCCTCCGTCCCGGCGCGCTCCTCATCTCCCTCCTGGCGCCGCATCGCAACCTGCCGCTGGTGCGCCGGCTGGCCGACGGCAACGTCACCTCGCTCGCCATGGAGCTGGTCCCCCGCATCACCCGCGCGCAGGGCATGGACGCCCTCTCCTCCCAGGCCTCGATCGGCGGCTACAAGGCGGTGCTGATCGCCGCCTCGCGGCTGCCCCGCTACCTGCCCCTCCTGATGACCGCCGCCGGCACCATCAAGCCGGCCCGCCTGGTGGTGATGGGAGCCGGGGTGGCCGGCCTGCAAGCGGTCGCCACCGCCCGGCGGCTGGGGGCGGTGGTCGAGGTCTCGGACGTGCGGCCGGCGGTTCAGGAGCAGGTCGAGTCGCTGGGCGGCCGCTTCATCGAGCTGCCGCAGATGGAGAAGGCCGAGGCAACCGAGGGCGCCGGCGGCTATGCCCGCCAGGTCAGCGAGGAGTTCCTCACCCGCCAGCGCGAGATCGTCAGCCGCCACGTGGCGGCGGCTGACGCGGTCATCACGACGGCGCTGGTGCCGGGCAAGCCCGCGCCCCGGCTGGTGACAGCCGAGATGGTGGGATCGATGCGCCCGGGATCGGTGGTCGTCGACCTGGCGGTCGAGGAAGGCGGCAACTGCGAGCTGTCGCAGGCCGATCGCGAGGTCACCCACGGCGACGTCCTCGTCCTCGCGCCCTCGAACCTCCCCGCCACGCTGCCCCGCGACGCCAGCACCCTCTACGCCCGCAACGTCCTGGCCCTGCTGTCGAGCCTGGTCAAGGAGGGCCGCCTCACGCTGGACACCGCCGACGAGATCGTCGCCGCGACAGTGCTGACCCACGGCGGCAAGATCCTCCACGCGGGCACGGCCGAGCTGCTCCAGGCCGTGCCGGCCTGAAGAGCTGCTCTGAGCCGAGGAGGCCCGGGGAACCCACCGGGTGTCCCGATCGCCATCTTTTTCAGCACCTTAGTTTGAATGGGACAGTGCGCTTGAAAGGCTGATCCGTGCCCCCGCCGGGACCGTTCGCGACGGAGGAGGGAGGAGGCGGAGCTCTCCTCGAAAAGCTCGCCCGCGCCCGCGATCTCCTCGGGCGCGAGAGGGCGGATGCGCCCGCTCTCTGCGCCGAGCTGCTCGCCGAACCGCCCTGCCGGCAGGGCGAGCTGGCGGCGGCGCAGCCGCGCTTCCACACCTGGGGAGTGGCCGAGCTCCTCCTCCAGCACAGTCTGCAGATCGGCGAGCAGGACCCTTCCCTCTCCGGACACCTGGCCGCCCTCACGCTCGTCGTCGCCGACCACTTGGACGGCGCCCTTCACGCCTTCGCGGTGGTGCAGGACCTGAAAGCCCGGGCCTGGGCCGCGGTCGGCGAATCCCGCCGGCGGGCCGGCGAGCTGGACGGCGCCGAAGAGGCCCTACAGGCGGCCGCCGGCTGCCTCGCGCACGGCACCGGCGACCTGCTGGTCGACGCCCAGCTTCTCGAGTTCGAGGCCGCCGTGCGGGAGGACCAGGGAAGGCCGGGAGAGGCCGCGGCCCTGCTCAAGCAGGCCGCCACCCGCTACGACAAGATCAACCAGACCGATCTCCTGCAGCGCGTCCTCGCCAAACGCGACCGCCTGAAGCAGGAACGCCCCAACCCGGAGAGGGTGACGCACTTTGCGTTCGAGGCAGGGCGGTAAATCGCAACGACGTCTCTCACGTCAGAGTGTGACTTCTACCACCTGTCCCACACTGACGAACCAGAGCTCGAAGCGGGGCGCTTGCGGGAGGCCGAGGGCTTCCTGGACGGCGCGGACGTAAGCGGTTCCCTGAGGCGCGTAGGCAGCGGCGCGGGCGGCGAGGTCGGGGCCGATCGCCACGTCGTCGGTTTTGTAGTCGGCGACGACGAGGGCGTCGGTTTCGGGGTCGCGGTAGAGGAGGTCGACGGCGCCGGCGACGAAGCCGACGGGGGCCTCCACGCCTTCGCCCGGCGGCAGAAGGACGGGCAACTCGCGGGCAACGATCTGGTCCGCGAGGGCGCAGAGGCGCGGCAGCAGGGGGCCGGCCGCGAAGCTCGCTAGCAGCGTCTGGGCGCGGGCGGCGACCGTGGCGCCGCGGCCGTTCTCGCCATCCTCCGTCAGCACGGCGAGATAAGCAGGAAGGAGCCCGCGCTGGCGATCGAGCTCGGCCGCAGGGTCGGCAGCCAGGTCCCAGCTCTCCAGGGCGCGGTGGACGGCGCCCCCCGCCGCCAGGGCGGCGTCGCGGTCCATGCCCGCCGCCCGATCGACGGATGGGGTTCCTTCCTCGCCTTCTGCTTCAGCCCGTTGCTCGGCCATCAGCTCGCGCAAGCGCTCGTGGGCCTCCTCGGAGGCGGCGGCGCTGAAGCGCCGGGACATCCGCGCCTCGGCGTCGCGCCGGTGGGCGGTGAGAAGGGCTGCGTCGTGCTCGACCTCGCCGAGGCCGGGCAGCAGGGCACCTCCGTCCTCGCCCTCGGAAGCCGCGGCGAGGGCGGTCCGCCGCGGATCGAGGTCCGGCAGGTACCAGAGGGCGCCGCTGGCGTCGACGGCGGAGCAGCCTCCCTCGCGCGCCGCCTCCGCGAAGAGCTCGGCCAGCGCCGGCACCTCCGGGCGCCCGAGCAGGAGCTCGAGGTGCGTCCGCGCCTGCTCGGGCTCGGGGGCGCCGGCCCGCTGCGGCCAGACGCCGGCCAGGACCAAGCGGTCGCGCGCCCGCGTCATGGCCACGTAGAGCGTCCGCACCCGCTCCGCGGCCTCGACCTCGGCGCGCTGGGCCTCCACCTCGTCGTAGCCCAGGGTGGCGGCCCCGAAGAGGCGGTATTCGAAGGCCGCGGGCTCCGTCGGCTGGGAAGGCTCGCCTTCGGCGGCCGAGGGGAGCGGCAGCGGCCCCACCTCCGTCGTGCCCGGCTGCTCCGGCGGCGGCCGGGTGTGGAGCTGAAGCAGGTAGACGTGGGGGAAGTCGAGGCCCTTGGCGCCGTGGATGGTGAGCACCGAGACGGCGTCCTCCGCCGCGTCATCCGGGCGTCCCTCCTCGGCGTCGAGCCCGAGGGCGACGCCCAGGCGCAGCCGGCGCAGCGCCGCCGAGACGTCCCCTCCCCCCTCCTCCAGGGCCGCCGCCAGTTGGCGGAAGAAACGCTCCAGGTTGGCCAACCGGTAGACGCCGAGATAGCGCGCCGCCGCCAGCGGCTCCAAGAGGAAGAGCGCGCGCAGGCGCTCGACGAAGAGGTCGGCGGGGTCGGCGGCCCAGGAGGCGCGGAGGACCGCCAGCTGCTCGACGGCCGCCACCAGGCCAG